>NZ_JAMXSJ010000017.1:0-78865 GCF_024124725.1 Halomonas sp. Ps84H-12
CCGCATTTACTATCGCCCCTTCCGGATAGCTATGGGGCTTTGAGGATCATTGCACTCTCGCCCGGGTGCGATAGCCTCGTATGCGATTTCTGTTCGTCGGGCCGGGAGTTTGCCTTCAGCTTCCTTCAGATTCTGCCTTGCGGCAGACACCCTTGCTGTTCAGCTAACGGTTCCCGCTATCAGGGTCCGTAGGGGACTTTCACCCCCAAGTCATCCTGTGAGGCACCACCCTCAGGAATAGCGCCAGTCAAGGCGCTGCGCGCCATGCCTGGCGCACAACAAAAACGCCGCTGCATCAGCAGCGGCGCTTAAACGGCTAACGCAGGCGATTAAACGGTAAAAGCGGCTTCTTGCTGGCCCGTTTTCAGGTCGCCGGAGCGCACTAACTCATCGGTCACGCGGTCGATGGCACGTTTGGCACGGCCAATCATCTCGTCCACTTCACCACGATTGATGGTCAGCGGCGGCGCAAAACCTAGAATGTCACCTTGGGGCATGGCGCGGGCAATCAGGTTCTCTTCCAGCGCGGCAGCGGCGACACGCGGGCCCACTTTCAGCGCGGGGTCGAAGTGCAGGCGCTGTTTGGCATCCGGAGAGAATTCCAGCGCAGCCATCAGGCCAACACCGCGCACATCACCCAACAGCGGGTGGCCTTCAAACGTCGCTTTCAGCTGCTGCTGGAAGTAGTCGCCGGTTTCAGCCGCGTTGCCCACTAGGTTTTCGCGCTCGATGATATCCAGGTTGGCAAGGCCTGCGGCACAACCCAGGGCGTGGCCTGAGTAGGTCCAGCCGTGGCCGATAGGACCGAACTCGCCGGTACCCTGCTCAAGCACTTTCCATACTTTGTCACCAACAATTACGCCAGATAGCGGCTGGTAGGCGCTGGTCAGGCCTTTGGCGATAGTGATCAGGTCAGGCTTCATATTGTAGTGGTGGCTACCGAAGTCGGAGCCGGTACGGCCGAAGCCACATACCACTTCGTCGGCAATTAGCAGCACGTCGTACTTATCCAGTACCGGCTGAATCGCTTCCCAGTAGCCTTCCGGCGGCGGCACAATACCGCCAGTGCCAAGTACTGGCTCGCCGATAAAGGCAGCCACGGTGTCCGGCCCTTCCTCCAGAATCATGGCTTCCAACTTGTCCGCGCAGTAGGCAGAAAATTCGAGCTCGGTCATGCCATGCTGCTCGGCGGCACGCAGGTAGTAGTGCGGCGCTTCGGTATGGCGGATGGTATCGATGGGCAGGTCGAAGTGGTCGTGGAACGCCTTCAGGCCGGTCAGCGAGCCAGACGCGATGCCGGAGCCGTGGTAGCCGCGCATGCGCGAGATGACCTTTTTCTTCTGCGGGCGGCCCAGTACGTTGTTGTAGTAACGCACGATCTTGAGCTGGGTTTCGTTGGCATCAGAACCCGACATGCCGTAGTAGACCTTGGACATGTTGAGGCCTGCGATTTTCAGCACGCGCTCGGAAAGCTCGATTTGCGGCTCGTTGGAATGGCCTACGTAGGTGTGGTAGTAGGAGAGTTCCAGCGCCTGCTTATAAATCGCTTCTGCTACTTCGGTGCGGCCATAGCCGATGTTCACACAGTAAAGTCCCGCAAAACCGTCGATGAACTCGCGGCCATCTTTATCAACAATATGAATACCTTTACCACCGGTAATAACACGGCCCGGTGCGTCGCCGTGGGCGAAATCACGCAGGTGGGTGGAGGCGTGGAAGGTGACTTTACGGTCGCGTTCGATCAGATCCTGATGCAAGCTCATAACATTCTCTCTTTACAATAAACCTCCCCACTGTTGGGGAGGGTGTTTTATCTTTG
Source organism: Halomonas sp. Ps84H-12 (assembly GCF_024124725.1). Taxonomy (NCBI): domain Bacteria; kingdom Pseudomonadati; phylum Pseudomonadota; class Gammaproteobacteria; order Oceanospirillales; family Halomonadaceae; genus Halomonas; species Halomonas sp. Ps84H-12. The sequence goes on from NZ_JAMXSJ010000017.1 coordinate 1,820, forward strand.
GTGACTGACGTAATGTTGGGCACCTAGCGGTGCCTTCGCCCGGCGGAGCCGGCCTCCCACAGGGCCTATTCAAGCACCTCAGCGGGTGTTGTGGGAGGGCGCTTCAGCGCGCGATGCTGTGGTTCTTAAACCTAGCTGCCCGATACCGAACCCAGCGCGCCCAGGCAGTAGTACTTCGTTTCCAGATACTCATCGATACCTGTAGCGCCACCTTCACGGCCAAGGCCGGACTGTTTGACGCCGCCGAAGGGCACGGGCGGGCCGGTCATCTTCACGGAGTTGACGCTCACCATGCCGTACTCCAGTGCGCGCATCAGCTTCCAAATACGACGAATATCGTGGGTGTAGATGTACGCGGCCAGGCCGTATTCGGTGTCGTTGGCCATCTCGATCACTTCGTCGTCGCTACTATAAGCGGTAATGCCAGCCACGGGGGCAAAGTTCTCTTCCCGCCATACTTTCATTTGCGGTGTCACACCGGTCAGCAGCACTGGCATAAAGAAGTTGTCGCCCGGCGCTTGGCTTTGGTCGCCCGCCACCATCGTAGCGCCTTGGGAGATCGCGTCGTCCACAATCGCGGCTGCTTTTTCGACCGCCTGGCGATGAATGAGCGGGCCAAGATCAACTTCGCCGTGCAGGCCATTGCCCACGGTGAGGGCCGCCATACGCTCGGTGAACTGGGCCACGAACTCATCGTGAATCGATTCGTGTACTAAAATCCGGTTAGCAGCTAGGCAGTCTTGCCCAGCGGTTTGGAACTTGGCCGCTACCGCCGCATAGGCGGCCTCTTTCGGGTCCATATCTGGCCCGACGATAAACGGCGCGTTGCCACCCAGCTCCAGTGAAAGACGCTTCACGGTGTTAGCGCTTTGCTCAATGAGCAGGCGGCCAACGCGGGTGGAGCCGGTGAACGAGAGCGCACGAATACGCGGTTCGCTGCACAAAATCTTGGAGACTTCCGCAGGCTCGCCCAATACCACGTTGAAGATGCCTTCTGGGATGCCCGCTCGCTCGGCAAGTTCTGCCAGCGCCAGCGCCGAGAACGGCGTTTCGTTGGCAGGCTTCACAATCACCGGGCAGCCTGCGGCCAGCGCGGCAGCGGCTTTACGGGTGATCATCGCCAGCGGGAAGTTCCAAGGTGTGATCATCGCGGCAATGCCCACCGGCTCTTTAATGGTGCCGAGCGATGCATTGGGAATGTGGCTCGGGATGGTCTCGCCGTAGGTGCGCTTGCCCTCTTCCGCGAACCAACGCACGAAGCTTGCGCCATACTCTACTTCACCACGGGCATCGGGCAGCGGTTTGCCCTGCTCCAGGGTCATGATGGTCGCTAGGTCTTCGCGGTTGGCTTGAATGAGGTCGTACCAGGCCAGCAGGCGTTCGCAGCGCTCGTCGGCGCGCAGTGCCCGCCAGTGGACAAACGCCGCTTCGGCGGCATCCACAGCAGCGGTAATTTGCTCTGCTTCCAGCAGCGGAATATGGCCAATGGCTTCGTTGGTTGCCGGGTCGTACACGGCCTCTTCACGGCCACCTTCGCCATGGGTCCACTTGCCGTTCACGTAGGCGTACTGCCGGAACAGGCGCGGATCTTCCAGGCGTTTAGCAAGCGTGGTCGATAGTGTGGTCATGGGCACCTCCCCAGGTTGCAGCCAGTACGATGAGGCCAGCTAAAGGCGACACATCGTGCACATCAAAGGGGTTATCCATCGCGGCCCAAGGGACGCGCTGAATCGATGTGCCTAGCGTAAGGGAGAATCGCCACGAAGTGTTTTTGAAAGCGCCGGTGTTTTCCGGCACTTTTTTTGTGGCAAGACGTTTTATGATGGTTTTTTTTGGCCGCAAGGCAAAGCGGCTAAAGCGCAGCGCTGGGGTCGATGCCAATCGGCTGATGCTTGACGGTCTTCGTCACGATATACGTAAAGTAGCGCTCAATGCCCGCCTCCGATACCAGCCATTTATCCATCAAGCGCTGGTAGCTATCGATGGTGCGGGCTTCGAACTTCACCAGATAATCGACGCCACCGCCGACGGCCACGCACTCGGTCACTTCGGGAGTTTGCATCACCAAGGCTTCAAAACGGGCAAAGCTTTCGGCATTGTGCTGTTTGAGCTCGATCTGCACCCACACTGGGTTGCGCGGCACCAGCACGTCAGCATTGATGCGCGCGGTGTAGCCCTCGATCACTCCGGCCTTTTCCAGGCGCTTCACCCGTTCCCAGCAGGGGCTGACCGAGAGGTTGATCGCCTCGGCCAGCTTCGATTTGGTGATTCGCCCGTCCCGGGAGAGGATATCGAGGATTTTGAGATCAAAACGGTCCAGTTTCATCATGCCGGGGGCTACGCCTCCAGGCGTTCGACAACATCGGCGATCACCGCCAGGGTGTCCCCCATATTGATCAGCGAGGGCGCACGGCGGGCCATGAGAATGCCATCGCGCTCGGCCTTGTACGCCACTGGTGCGGTGCCGCTGCGGGTCATATCGTAGACATAAGCGATGGTTTGGCCCTTCTTCACTTCGTCGCCCAGTGCCACCAGCAGCTCTAATACGCCCGAATGCTGGCTCTGCACGTAGCAGCTAGCATCTGGCATATCGAGGTACATTTGCCCGCCTTCGGGCATTTCTAGACTGCCCTCTACTAAACCATAATGAATCAAGAAGTTGCGCACGCCACGTTCGGCAATGGCAATGCTTTGCGGCGTAGAGGTGCCGCCGCCGCCCAGTTCGGTCGCCACAAACACCTTGCCTTGGCGCTCGCAGGCGGTGTCGAAGAGTTTTTCGGCATCCAACTCAAACATCACCATGGCGTAAGGCGCGCCAAACGCTTTAGCCCCTTCCAGGGCGGCCTGCTGTTGCGCTTTGTCATCCAGCACGTGGGAAGCGCCAAACGGCAGAATATCCAGCGTGCGGCCGCCAGAGTGCAGGTCGAGTACCACATCGCTCATGGGCACCAGCACGCGGGTGAAGTAGTCGGCAATTTGCGAGGTCACCGTGCCGTTAGGGTCGCCAGGAAAGCTGCGGTTCAGGTTGCCTTTATCCATGGGTGAGGTGCGTTTGCCCGCCATCACCGCTGGGGTATTCATGCAGGGCACGATGATCACGCGTCCGGTCACGTCTTCCGCTTTCAGCGTCGAGGAGAGCTTCAACAGCGAAGTGATGCCCTCGTACTCATCGCCATGGTTGCCGCCGGTGAGCAGTGCCGTGGGGCCTTCGCCATTTTTTACTACCGTGACGGGGATCATCACCGCGCCCCAAGCCGACTCATCGGTGGAAATCGGCAGTTTTAAAAAGCCGTGCTGCACGCCATCGGCGTCGAAATCAACGGTGGCGGAAATGGGGCTTGGCCGCAGTTGGTTCGGTTGAAGCGTCATTGTGTTTCCCTTGTGTTATCACGCGGCTATTTGACGAACAGCTGGCGGGGGAAATTCGCCAGGGTTTCACAGCCATCTTCGGTTATTAGGATACTTTCGGTAATCTCCAGGCCCCAGTCATCAACCCATAGGCCGGGCATGAAGTGGAAGGTCATGCCGGGCTGCAGGATGGTTTCATCCGAGGGGCGCAAACTCATGGTGCGCTCGCCCCAGTCGGGTGGGTAAGAGATACCGATGGGGTAACCACAGCGGGCACCACCGCGGTCAAAGCCATATTTATCCATCGCCGCACCCAGCGCCATGGCGATATCGGCCGTGCGATTGCCGGGCTTGGCAACCGCTAGGCCATTCTCGATACCTTCCAGCAGCGCCGACTCCGCACGGATAAAATCAACCGGTGGCGTGCCGAGAAACACCGTGCGCGACATAGGCGCATGGTAACGCTTAAACACGCCCGCAATCTCGAAGAAGGTGCCTTCGCCGGTGCGAAATGGCGTATCGTCCCAGGTTAAGTGGGGTGCGGCTGCATCTTTACCGGTGGGCAACATGGGCACGATGGCGGGGTAATCACCGCCAAATACTTTGCCGTTTTCATCGACAAAGCCCTCAATGCCCACGCGATAAATCTCCGATACCAGCTTGCTCTTGGGCAGACCGGGCTCAATCACCTCAAGAATGCGCGAGTGCATCCCCTCGACGATTCTGGCCGCTACCCGCATATAAGCAATTTCTTGAGGCGACTTGATCGCCCGGCACCAGTTCACCAGCGAGTTGGCATCCATAAAGCGCGCATGGGGCAACTCTTTCAGCAGGCTTTGATACGCTTTAGCGGAGAAGTAGTAGTTATCCATCTCCATGCCCACCACACCGATATGCCAGCCACGGTCCGGCATAATCGACTGCGCCAGATACTCCATCGGGTGCATATCAGGGTTCTGGACGTAGTAATCCGGGTAGTAGGTAATATTATCGGGATGAATCCAGCAGGTGCGCAGTGCACCATTGGCATCCATCCGGCGGCCGAACCATACGGGTTCGCCTTCCAGCCCCACCAGCACGCACTGGTGGACATAAAATGACCAACCATCGTAGCCGGTTAGCCACGCCATGTTGGAGGGGTCGCTGACGATCAATACGTCAATACCACGACCGGCCATTTCAGCACGCACCTTCCACAGGCGGTTTGCATACTCTTCACGAGTGAAAGGCAGGGAAACCTCAGTCATCGGGCAACTCGCCATCAAAGATCACTAAGAACCAGCGCATGCCCTAAGGCTCACTGCGCTGGGCCACAGGATCGACCTGGCCACCGCCGCTGCTGGCCCGCCAATGTCGTCTTAAGGCGATACTAGCACCCCCCCTTGGCTGCCGGTCAAAGCCTTTATTACAAAAATTTCATATGCTGTTAACGTTAGCTTTATCTACACGTTGACAGCGTTCTCCATAATGCCCTCAGGTTGCGGTATTAAGCTCCTCTCGCCCATGATAGTCAGCATGCATTATTAACTGAGTACAAGGAGATAACATGAAAGTCGTAGTGCATATTGACGACGCGGCCCAGTGGCAGGCCGCTATTGCAGAGGCGCTTCCAGAGGCCACCGTGCTTACCAGTGATGCCCCCGCCAGCGAACGAGCCAACGCCGACTACCTAGCCGTGTGGAAAGCGCCCGCTCACCTCCTGCAAGAACAAACGCAGCTAAAAGGCATTATTAACCTAGGGGCTGGGGTCGATTATTTGCTGAAGACGCCTGGGCTCCCCAAGGATGTCCCTATTGTGAAACTACGCGATGCAGGCATGAGCGAATTGATGGCCGACTATGTGCTTTACGGCGTGCTGAACTTCTACCGCAGCATGGACCGCTACGCCGCTCAGCAGCCAAATGCCCAGTGGCAGCCCCATGCGGTGCCGGATAAAGCGAACTGGCCGGTGGGTGTATTAGGGCTAGGCGCTATCGGCAGCTATGTGGCTAGCGCGCTTCAACAGGCTGGGTTCCCGGTGCTTGGCTGGAGCCGTACCCCCAAACAGATCAGCGGCGTGCGCTGCCTGCATGGCGAGGACGGTTTAAACGAGCTACTGAACCAAGCGCAAAGCGTAGTGACCATTCTCCCCGATACAGCGGCTACCCAGCACATTCTTAACGCCGAGCGGCTGGCACAACTGCCGAAAGGTGCCAGCATCATTAACCCAGGCCGTGGTAGCTTGATTGATGAGCAAGCACTGCTGGACGCACTTGGCCATGACGGCCAGCCAGGGCACCTGCGCGGAGCACTGCTGGATGTTTTCCATGAAGAGCCGCTACCGGCAAACAACCCGCTCTGGCAGCACCCTAAGGTCATCGTCACTCCGCATATGGCGGCCCCCACACCGCTTAACGATGCCATTGATCAAGTGATTTCGTACCTGCACGCCTTTGAGGCGGGTGAAACCCTGGCTACCGTTAACCCCGACATGGGCTACTGACGTTTAACGCCACGCTCGTTATACTCGCCCACGGAACCAAGCGCTCGCTAAAGGCTCTTAGGAAGACACACTGTAGGGAGGAGGAGCCTTTGCAACACACATTCGCTCGTAACACACGGCACGGCCTATTGGGCGCTACATTGACTGCCGCGCTGATGACGAACAGCGCCGTCGCGCTTGCCGATGACAGCGCTTCCTTGGCCTCTCCTCAGCCATTCGAGGCGCAGTACCGGCTTGAAATTCGCGGCTGGCCGAGCGCCAACATTACCCATACGCTCACGCATGAAGGCTCGCATTGGCTGAGCGACATGAGTTTCTCCATTGCCGTCGCCCGAGGTAACGAGCGCAGTCGTTTCTACATCGATGATGGCGACACACACTCTTTGCTTTATAACAGCAGCTACTCTCTCTTCGGCGTCGGCGACAGCTATCAGCTCAACCAAGACGACATTCCCTCCATCGATCGTCAAGCCGCCCTGTTCGACCTCTCCCGCCGGGCTGGCACCGAAGGCTGCACCGAGAGCAACCCCTGCGATATCGACTTCGTGGATCACCGTGGGCGCGACGAACACTTCCAGTACTTCGTGAACGAGCCCACTACAGCCCGTGTGCCTGCCGGTGAGTTCGACGCTAAGCAGGTCACGCTGATTGATGCCGAAAAGCCTGACCGGCATTTGCTGATCAACTTCCATCCTGACTGGCCGGGGCTCATCCTCTCAGCCACCTATGAAAAAGAGGGGCGCCGACAAACGACACTCACCATGACCCACTTCAACCCCGCCGGGGGTAACGCGCCCTAAATGCTCTCTGGCCTATTGATCGTTTTACTGCCGCTGTTTTTGGGCTACTTGGTACGTGTCCGTTCGACCCGCTTGCTGAATCTGATTAACCGAGCCGTCAGCGGCTCGGTGTACCTGATTCTGCTGTTTATGGGTGTGAGCCTCGCCGGGCTTGAGAATTTAGGCAGCCAGCTCTCTCGTCTGGGTGGCAATGCCCTACTGCTGTTTACCATCACCACGCTGTTTAACTTAGCCGCACTGTGGTGGCTTTCTCGGCGAGTGCGGCTCAGCGCGAGCGGCTCTCCGGTAGTGAAAGATGCCCCCACCAGCAAACTCGCCGCCATGCAGGGCTCGTTAATGCTGGTGGGCGTGGTCGCAGCGGGTGTCACTGCGGGGCTGCTGCTTGGGCCAATGGTTGGCGAGACGCTGTTCACCACCGCCGACTGGCTAGCCGAGTGGGTGCTGTACCTGCTGCTGGTGTTGATTGGCTGCCAGTTACGCAACTCCGGTATGCCGCTGAAGCAAATTTTGCTCAACCGCTTGGGGCTTGCCATTGCCGTCACGCTGGCGTTGAGTTCGCTACTGGCGGGGCTGGCCGCCGCCCCGCTGCTCTCACTGAGCTGGAACGAGGGCCTCGCCATGGCCTCGGGCTTCGGCTGGTACTCGCTGTCCGCCATCCTGATTGGCGACCAGCTCGGCCCGCTGATGGGTGGTGTGGCGTTCTTCAACGACCTCACCCGCGAGCTGCTGGCGTTCATCCTGATCCCGCTGGTCATTCACCGCCACACCGCGCTGGCGATTGGCTACGGCGGGGCGACCTCCATGGATTTCACTCTTCCTGTTATCCAGCAGCACGGCGGCGTGGCCTGTGTGCCCATTGCCGTGGTTAGCGGCTTTATCCTCTCGCTGCTGTCGCCTCCGCTGATTCTGTTCTTTCTTTCGCTTTCGGGTTAGCACGCACGGGCGCTCCTTGGTTAGGATACGCAGCAAACGCATACCCTCTTTTATGACCAAGGACGCCCACCCGCCATGCTCAACGGAATCTGGTTAAGCTTCTTTATTGCCGCCTTTGCGGCATCGCTCTGGCAGTGGCTGGTGGGTGGCGATAGCGAAGTGTTTGCCCGCTTGGTGCAGTCGCTGTTCGATATGGCGAAGGTGAGCGTCGATATTATCTTGGTGCTGCTGGGCACCATGACGCTGTGGCTGGGGTTTCTTTCCATTGCCGAAAAGGCAGGGTTGATACGACTACTGGGGCGGGTACTCGACCCGCTTTTTAGCCGCCTGATGCCCGAAGTGCCCCGTGGCCACCCGGCCATGGGGCTGATTAGCATGAACTTCGCGGCGAACATTCTCGGCCTGGATAACGCCGCCACGCCGATCGGTATCAAAGCGATGCATTCGCTGCAAAGCCTTAATCCCAGCAGTGAGACTGCCAGCAACGCTCAAATCCTGTTTTTAGTGCTTAATACCTCGTCGCTCACCCTGCTGCCCGTCACTATTTTTATGTACCGCGCCCAGCAGGGAGCCACCGACCCCACGCTGGTATTTTTACCTATCTTGCTCGCGACTAGCGCTTCTAGCCTGGCTGGGCTTTTGGCAGTAGCGGTGATGCAGCGTTTAAAGCTCTGGCACCCGGTCGTGTTGGCCTATTTAGTGGCAGCTGCGTTAGCGTTAGGGCTATTGATCACTACTTTAGCGGGGATGTCCGCTCAGGCGCTGGCGGCGGCCTCAACGCTGGTGGGCAATCTGACCCTGTTTAGCATTGTGATGATGTTTCTGGTGGTTGGCGCGCTTCGCGGAGTGAAGGTGTACGACGCCTTTATCGAAGGGGCTAAAGAGGGCCTGAGCTTTACCATCACCCTGCTGCCCTACCTAATTGCCATGCTGGTCGCGGTGGGTGTGCTGCGCGCCAGCGGCGTGCTGGATGCCGGGCTTGGCGGGATCCGCTGGCTGGTTGAGGGCATCGGCTGGGACACCCGCTTTGTGGATGCGCTACCCACCGCCTTTGTGAAACCGCTCTCCGGTAGCGGCTCCCGTGCCATGATGATCGAAACCATGAACACCTTTGGTGTCGATAGCTTCCCTGGGCTACTGGCAGCCACCTTCCAAGGCAGCACCGAAACCACGTTTTACGTGCTGGCGGTTTACTTCGGTGCCGTAGGCATCACCCGCATTCGCCATGGGTTGGGATGCGCCCTGGTCGCCGATATAGCAGGCATCACCACCGCCATTCTGGTGTGCTACTGGTTCTTTGGCTGAATTGCGCGAAGAGTGTTGTACCAAGCCAGGCCTGCCATGAAATTTGGCGCAGCGGTGCAGTTGGTTGCACTCACTGCGCCAATTGCTGCACCAAAGTGCATCACATAAAAACGGTGCGGGCCTTTTAAGGCAACGCACCGTTAGGGGACTTACAAAATTCACTAACTGTTCTTTTAAGACTAAACAAAACTCCTCATCAGTATTGGCGCCTAAGAGGAAGTTCTGGCTTCGGGCAAGTCGTTCTTAGCCCATCAATATGCTCGTGCAATCCTGCGGGAATCGTCTGCCACATTGGATCGAGGATGAAATCGATACCTTCGCGTCTCGCAATTTTTGCAGCAGGTACAAAATCAGCGTCACCAGCCATAAGCACAATTTGATCAACTTGCCCTTTTAACGTCAAAGAAGTGACATCAACTCCTATACGCATATCGACCCCCTTTTGCCGAACATCAACGCGCACATCATTCTCAGTCAAATCATCAAGCGATATTTTATGCTTTAGCAATGCTTTGATTTTTTCAGGTTTAAGTGTCCACTGAGCATCATCCGAAAGATGGCCCAGACGGACTGCTAATTTGCGTTTCCCCAACAAGGCTTGGTGCAGCTCTTTACGAAAAAGCGCCTCTGGCGTTTTGGAAAAGTCGATGGCTTTCCCTGAAATAGGGTTATGCATCTTTTTCGATAGGGGCGGGCAGTCGTAGAAAAAAATTCTGTACAAATCACGCCGTTGATTCGTTTGACTGTTTCCATGGCGGCTCTTCTCATGCAAGTGACTTACCGCCCACCGAAACAAACAATCAGCTGCTCTTTTTCCATCATACGCATTGGAGGGCTCTATGCGCCTGAAACGCTTAATAAAATAGCCACCATCAATCAATATTGCTGTAGGCATGGCTTTTTTCCTTCTTCAAACAAAAAACGCCCTAGGGGTCGGCTTATCCCGAGATATGTGGGAAAGCTTACTGCCTAAGGCGTGGATAATTTCTAGCTTACGGAGTACTTAATGCCTCGTCAACCCCAATCGCCTCTACAGGTTACATGCGCGCAATACCCGCTTTTGCCGCTCGCGCTGCGTGAAGCTTCTTGTAGCTTTCGATCAGGCGCTGGTGGCGATCCAAGCCCTCTAACTGCATATTGGTGGGCGTGAGGCCGTGGAAGCGCACGCTGCCGTCTACTGAACCCACGACCGCCTCCATAGTCGCTTCACCGAACATGCGCTTGAAGTTGGGCAGGTAGTCGTCCAGCGCCAATTCGTCGTCCAGCTCAATCTCCAGTACCGCGTTCACCGCCTGGTAGAACAGGCCGCGCTCAACGGTGTTGTCATTGTACTGGAGGAACATCTGCACGCAGTCAAGCGCCTCTTCATGGCGGCCAAGTGCCAGGTAAACCAGCAGTTTCAGCTCCAGAATGGTCAGCTGGCCCCACACGGTGTTCTCGTCGAACTCGATACCAATCAGCGTGATGATATCGGTGTGGTCGTCCATCTGGCTCTCTTCCAGCCGCTCGACCAGATCAGTGAGCTGGTCGTTATCCAGGCGGTGCAGATTGAGAATGTCCTCGCGGTAATCCAGCGCCTTGTTGGTGTTATCCCAAATCAGATCTTCAATGGGGTACACCTCGGAGTAGCCTGGCACCAGAATCCGGCACACCGGCGCGCCCAGGTCTTCGTGGACCGCCATGTACACTTCCGCGCCCAGCTGTTCAAAAATGCCAAACAGCGTATTGGCCTCTTCTTCGTTGCTGCCGGAGAAGTCCCATTCACTGAATTCAAAATCAGGCTTGGCACTAAAGAAACGCCACGACACCACGCCGAAAGAGTCGATAAAGTGTTCTACGAAGTTGTTCGGCTCGGAGACGGTTTGCGAGTTAAATGTCGGCAGCGGCAGGTCGTTAAAGCCTTCAAAGCTGCGCCCTTGAAGCAGCTCGGTCAGGCTGCGCTCCAGCGCCACTTCAAAGCTTGGGTGGGCACCAAAGGAGGCAAACACACCGCCGGTGCGCGGGTTCATTAGCGTCACGCACATGACCGGGAATTGCCCACCCATGGAGGCATCCTTCACCAGCACCGGGAAGCCCTGAGCTTCCAGGGCGTTAATGCCCTCGACAATGCTCGGGTACTTGGCCAGTACTTCTTGCGGCACGTCGGGCAGCGTCAATTCCTGTTCGAGGATCTCCCGCTTCACCGCCCGCTCGAAAATTTCTGAAAGGCACTGCACCTGGGCTTCCACCAGGGTGTTGCCCGCGCTCATGCCGTTGCTGAGGAACAGGTTTTCAATCAGATTGGAGGGGAAGTAGACCGTTTCGCCATCGCTTTGGCGCACAAAGGGCAGCGAAACGATGCCGCGATCTTCGCGGCCCGAGTTGGTATCGATCAGGTTCGATCCACCCAGCTCGCCTTCCGGGTTGTAAATCGCCAGGCAGTGCTCGTCGAGAATGCCTTCCGGCAGCTCGTCATTCGGCCCTGGTTTAAACCACTTCTCGTTAGGGTAGTGCACGAATTCGCTGTTCGCGATCTCTTCACCCAAGAACTGATCGTTGTAGAAGAAGTTGCAGCTCAAACGCTCGATGAACTCGCCCAGCGCCGAACAGAGCGCGCTCTCTTTGGTCGCGCCTTTGCCGTTGGTAAAGCACATGGGCGAAGCCGCATCGCGGATATGCAGCGACCACACGTGGGGCACGATATTGCGCCAGGAGGCAATCTCAATCTTCATGCCGAGGTCGGCCAAAATACCGCTCATGTTGGCAATGGTCTGCTCCAGCGGCAGGTCTTTACCGGGGATAAAGGTGCTGCCCCCTTCCGGCGCGCCCATCAGCAGCGCCTGGGCGTCCTCATCGATGTTCTCGACCACTTCGATCTGGAACTCGGGGCCGGTCTGAACGACCTTCTTCACTGTACAGCGGTCGATGGAGCGCAGGATGCCTTCGCGATCCTTTTCCGAGATATCTTCCGGCAGCTCGACCTGGATTTTGAAGATCTGCTTGTAGCGGTTTTCCGGGTCAACGATGTTGTTTTGCGACAGGCGAATGTTCTCGGTGGGAATATTGCGCGCGTTGCAGTACACCTTGACGAAGTAGGCGGCACACATGGCCGACGACGCCAGGAAGTAGTCAAACGGGCCAGGGGCCGAGCCGTCGCCCTTGTAGCGAATCGGCTGGTCGGAGATGACCGTAAAATCGTCGAACTTGGACTCCAGGCGGAGGTTGTCGAGATAGTTAACTTTGATTTCCATAAGCGGGCGTCCAGAGTAATGAGTGTGCCTGAGCGCCAACGCATCAGGCGAATGGCGGCCATTATCCAGTTTTTTGCCCGCTTCGTCTTGGGCAGTCGCGTGAATCGCTTATTGCGGCTCCAGCAAGAACGGCAGCGACTCCTCTAGCAGCAGGTCAGGAATCTCTTCGGCGATATAGCGCCCGCAAGGCAGCGCTCGTACTCCGCCAGCGCTTCTGGGGCGAACGGTGCCATGCCCGCGCTGCGGGCACCCATCCGATAGGCAATATCGACGCCGTTAACGCGGCGTGTCTGTTTTTCAAACCCTTCAAACATAACGAGCTCCTCGCGGATAGATGATGCTCTTCATTCGACGACTTCTTGTAACCGTTCGATCAGAAAGTCTTTCAGCGCGACCACTGCGGGCGTGAGCGACAGCCGATGCGGGCAGACGAGATACAGCGGCGCGGGCTCGGTAGGAAACGCAGCCAACAGCGCCACCAAGCGGCCTGCCTCGAGGTCTGTCTGAACATCGAGGCGAGATTTATAGGCAATGCCCTCTCCCGCCAGCGCCCAGCGGCGCACGCACTCGGCATCGTCGCTCACTCGATTGCCCTGCACGCTGATACGCTCACTGCCGAACTGCCACTGGTTGTGCACCCGCTCGCCCAGGTTGAAGCAGAGGCAGTTGTGCTGGCGTAATTCATCTGGAGTGGCAGGCTCGCCGTGGCGCGCGATATAGCTTGGTGCTGCGCACACCGCCCGGTGGTTATCGCTTTTTAGCGGCAGGGCTATCAGGCTGGAATCCTCCGGCACGCCGTAGCGCAGGGCAATCTCCACCGGCTGGCGAAACAGGTCGCTCACCCGGTCACTCACCCGAAGCCGCAGGCGCAGCTGCGGATGCCGCGCCATAAAGCGATCCAGCCAGCCCAGCAGCACGTTGCGGCCCAGATCAGACGGCATGGAGAGGCTGAGCTCTCCCGCTATCTCCTGGCGCTCGCGGTGCAGTTCTTTTTCCCCTTCGGCAAGGGCACTCAGCGCCGTTTTCGCATGCACCAAATAGTGCGCCCCGGCGGGCGTTAGCCGCAAGCTGCGGGTAGAGCGCACCAGCAGCCGCGTGCCTAGCGCGTCTTCAAGCCGTTTGATCGCAACGCTAGCCACCGCTGGGGTAATCGCCAGCTCCCGCGCGGCAGCGGAAAGGCTGCCGTGCTCGGCGGCGTAGACAAGCACGTTTAGGTCATCGGTACGCATGGGTCGATGGCGCCCTTATTTTCAAAGAAAATGAGAAACTGTTAGCTACATTAGCCCTCTTTTTCATAAAACGACACCCAGGCATGATGACGCCATTCATCATCCTTTAGAGAGCCACTATGAAAGCATTTGCGTTTACCAAAAGCCTGCCGATCGACCACCCAGACGCCCTGCACGCCGTCGAGCTACCGCTGCCCACACCCGAGCCCCACGATATTCGCGTCGCGGTGAGCGCGGTTTCCGTTAACCCGGTGGATGCCAAGGTGCGCAAGAGCGCGCTGCCCGAAGGCGGCGAGCCTCGCGTGCTGGGTTACGACGCGGTGGGCGTGGTCGATGCCGTGGGCAGTGCGGTCACTCGCTTTCAGCCGGGTGACCGGGTGTGGTACGCAGGCAGCATCGCACGCCAAGGCTCCAACGCTGAGTACCAGTTGGTCGATGAGCGTATCGTCAGCCTGGCGCCGAAAAGTCTGTCTGACGTCCAGGCAGCGGCTCTCCCTCTCACCGCCATTACCGCCTGGGAGCTACTGTTTGACCGCCTGGAACTGGGCCTGCGCGACACCAAAGGCAAAACATTATTAGTGGTAGGTGCTGCCGGTGGCGTTGGCTCGATTCTGATTCAGCTGGCCAAGCAGCTCACCGATATCACCGTGATTGGGACGGCCTCACGCCCGGAAAGCCAAGCCTGGGTCACGTCGCTCGGCGCCGATGCGGTGATCGACCACCGCCAACCGCTGGATGAAGCGCTCAAAGCCGCAGGCTACGAGCAGGTGGATATGGTCATCAGCCTGAACCAAACCGATCACCACTTCGAGGCGATCATCAATGCCTTGAAGCCCCAGGGTAAACTGGCGCTGATCGATGACCCGGAGCTGATCGACGTGCGCAAACTCAAGCTCAAGAGCCTGTCACTGCACTGGGAGCTGATGTTCACGCGGCCGCTGTTTACCACCGAGGACATTGCCAAGCAGCACGACCTATTGAGCGAAGTCGCCGCCATGGTGGATAGCGGCCGTTTAACCACGACGCTGGGCGAAGTGCTTGGCCCTATCAATGCCGATAACCTAACGCGCGCTCACGCGCTGATCGAGAGCAATCGTACTGTGGGTAAGCTGGTGTTAGAGGGCTTCTAACCACGTGCACCGCTTATTTTAAGCAGGTGTGAGGGGCGAGCCGTTGCACTCTTGGGCGCAAGGCGGCACATTAGCCGCCACCGCCCAAGAGTCACGCCTATGCACGATGAATTTGTGGCCAATTTGCGCCTGCTGTGCAGCTACTACCCCTCTATTGCCGACGTGTGCCTTCGCCTGCCCATCAACCGGGCGCAGTTCAACCGCCACCTCAGCGGACGCTACTACCCCAGCCATGCCGCGCTCCAGCGTATTTGCCACTTTTTTGGCGTCACGCCGGACGACATTGCCCTGCCCCACCACGATTTTCGGGCGCTGGTACAAACCGGCCAGCTCAATGCCGACACCGCGAGCACCTCTCTGCTCGCCGCCGTGAACAACGACGTGTCTAGCGGTGATTACCACTTCCGCGCTCGCCATTGATGTATCGCCTGCTAGCGTGGCACCAGCACTTGATCGAACAAAATGGCTTCGAAGTGTTCCATAGGGGCCAGAGATTTGAGTGTTTTGGCCCGCAGAATCGCCCCTTCCCATCCGGAGAGAATAAAGCTGGCCAGCGCCTCAGGCGGGATGGCGGCATTGATCGTGCCGTCGGCTTGGGCTTGGCTCAAGCAGGCCACAAAGCGTTTTTCCCAACGCTGAAATACCAAATTCAGGGCGTCACGGAAGGTATCACTCTGGCCGGAAAGCTCCTGACCGAGATTACCGATCAAGCAGCCGGTGGTGTGATCGCAGTCGAGCATATGGGCGCGCCCGGTGGCAAAGTAGCGGCGCAAACGCTCCAGGGGCGGCAGGGCGGGGTCTTCCAGCAGCGCCGCTAACGACGCATCGTAATCGTCGGCGAAGCGCTCGATGACCGCCAAGCCGAAGTCTTCTTTGCTGGAAAAGTAGTGGTAGAACGAGCCTTTGGGGACACCGCAGGTTTTTAATACAGCATTGATACCCGTCGCATTATAGCCCTGCTGGGCAATCAGCTCGGCACCAGAATCAATGAGTTTGTCGCGGGTGGCGGTGTTTTTCATAACGTCATACAGATCAGGGAGTCTATGGCTTTTCACATGAATGATGGCAGCTATTACTTGCTGCGTCAGCGTTTGGTGCAAAAAAGCCCCGTCACGTCGGGTTGCACACTTTTTGCACAAAGCTTACCTAATCGCTGCGTGGCAATCGGTGATGCTAGCATGATACGCACTCTTTTCTGGAATTTTTGCTCTCAGCCAACGGATAACACCCGTCCATGCCCCCCTCTCGCTCTTACGCTTTTTCTCAGCAAGGTCGCATCGGCTTCGGTGCACTGGCAGCGCTATTGGTGTTTGCCGGTGGTTTAGCTCTCGCTTGGTGGATCGTTAGCCAGCCGCCACGGGTCGAGCGCCGCCCGCCGCCTCCGCCAACGCCGCCCGTGGTCGATGTCATCACCACGGAACAGCAGGTGCAGTCACCCACGCTGAACGGCTTTGGCCGCGTTGAGGCAGAAAAATCCACCGAGCTTGCCAGCCGCGTAGCGGGCCAGCTAGAGCGCTTTGGCGATGGCGTGCTGCCTGGGCGAGTCGTGGAGCAAGGGGAGCCTGTGGCCCACATCGACCAAGCCGACCTGCGCTTAACGCTAGAAGACGCCGACGCCCAGTTGGCGAATGCCCAGGCGCA
This sequence comes from Halomonas sp. Ps84H-12, assembly GCF_024124725.1. Taxonomy (NCBI): domain Bacteria; kingdom Pseudomonadati; phylum Pseudomonadota; class Gammaproteobacteria; order Oceanospirillales; family Halomonadaceae; genus Halomonas; species Halomonas sp. Ps84H-12. The sequence goes on from NZ_JAMXSJ010000017.1 coordinate 17,918, forward strand.
GCTCGCCTTAGAGCAGGCCGAGCAGCAGCGCGCGCGCAGCGAGTACGAATCCTTTGGCCGCCAGCTCAGCGCCGAACGCCGCGCGCTGGTGCTGCGTGAACCACAGCTCCGTCAGGCCCAGGCTCAACTGACCCAAGCCCGCGTGGTGCGTGACCAAGCGGCGCTCAACCTAGAGCGTGCGACCTTAACCGCCCCGTGGCGCGCCATGGTGCAAGAGCGTTTGGTGGGCGCTGGCAGCCTGCTGAGCCAAGGCACCGCCGTGGTGAGTTTGGTCGGCGTCGAGCAGTTCTGGGTGCGCGCCTCGCTGCCGGGCGAAACGCTGGATTGGCTCTCGCCGGGGGGGAGCGTCACGCTGACCAGCCAAGGCTGGCCAGAAGGTGCCTCTCGGGAAGGCACCTTGCTCTCTATTCTGCCCAACCTCGAAGAGAACGGCCTGCAGGCCCAGCTGTTGATTGCCGTGGATGATCCGCTGGCGCTCAACCAGGACGGCCCCGCCCTGCGCTTGGGAGATGTGCTGCGCGTGGCGTTTCATACCACCGCCGAAGAGCCCTTGATTGCGCTGCCCTCAGCCGCACTACGCCCCGGCGAGCAGGTGTGGTGGGTGGATGACGAGAATCGCCTGCAGAGTACCCAGGTCACACTCGCCTATCGCGGCCAGGAAGAAGTGCTGATACGCAGCGGCCTGGAGCCCGGTCAGCGGGTAGTGACAGCCGGGCTGGCCCAACCCCGAGAGGGCCAGGAAGTGCGGATTCGCCAGCGTGGCGATACCCCCGCTCAGGATGAGGGAGCGGCTCAATGATGCGTAAAGGCCCGCTGGCGTGGATGGTCGATCACGGCGTCGCCCCCAACCTGATGATGGTACTGTTTATCGTCGGCGGGTTAATGGCCTCACTGGCGATCAAAAAAGAGGTGTTTCCCGAATTCGAGACGGAAATCGTCCAGGTCACCATCAGCTATCCGGGCGCTACGCCAGAGGACGTCGAGCAGAGTTTGCTGCTGCCGGTCGAGGCCGCGATTGCCGATGTGGAAGGCATCGATGAACTGACCGCCAGCGCCAGCGAAGGCAGCGGGGTGGTCAGCGCCACGCTGATTGATGGCGTGGACGTGATGCGGGCGTATCAGGATATTCAGCAATCCGTGAACGCCATCACCACCCTGCCCGCCGCCGCCGACCCGCCCCGCTTCACCCTGGCAGGCCGCTCGCGCAGCGTGGTCAGCCTTCAGGTGTATGGCAACGTGGGCTTGGCCGCGCTCCACGATGCGGCCGAGAACGTACGCGCCGAGCTGCAGGCCACCAGCGGTATTTCCCGCGCCGAGCTTTCCGGCAACCGCGAACGGGAAATCCAGGTTCATTTGGATGACGAGGCCATCGAGCGCTACGGGTTGGATCATCAGCAGTTGGCGAGCCGCATCGCCGAGGAAGCGCTGGACCTTGCCAGCGGCCAGCTCACAACCGACGCGGGTGAGTGGCTGATTCGCTACCAGGGGCGGCGCAACAGCGCCGAGGAGTTTGCCGAACTGCCCATCTTAACCACCGCCCAGGGTGCGCCCGTTATGCTCGGCGATATCGCCAGAGTGAGCGAAGGCTTTGCCGAAACCGACCGGGAGGAGTTTTACAACGGTCAGCCAGGGCTATCGGTAGATGTGTATCAAATCGGCGACCAAACGCCCACGAGTATTTCTAATGCGGTTTACGGTGAGTTAGAGCGGCTGCAAGCCAACCTGCCCGATGGCGTCAGCCTGGACGTTTCACGGGATAGCTCGGAAGTTTACGAAGACCGCCTCAGCCTGCTGCTGAAAAACGCCTGGATGGGGCTAGCGCTGGTACTGATTTTGATGGCGCTGTTTTTAGAGGCGCGGCTGGCCTTTTGGGTCACGCTAGGCATTCCCACGGCGTTTTTAGGGGCCATGCTGTTTCTACCCTGGGTCGGCGTGTCGCTCAATATGATGTCGATGTTCGCCTTTATCATCGCCCTCGGCATCGTGGTGGATGACGCCATCATGGTGGGCGAAAACATCTACAGTTACCGAGAGCAGGGCTACTCGCTGCGAGATGCGGCGGTTAAAGGCGCTCAAGAAATTGCCACTCCGCTGACCTTTGCCATCCTCTCCAATATCGTCGCGTTTCTACCGCTCTTGTTCCTGCCGGGATTTCTGGGGCTGATTTTTGCCACCGTGCCGGTGGTGGTGATTACCGTGTTTATTATCTCGCTAGTGGAAGCGCTGTTTATTCTGCCCGCCCACTTGGCCCACGCCAGCAAGCCCCGCCAAACGCCCGCGTGGCAGCGGCCCATCGAAGCGGTGCGACTCAGTATGCAGCGCGGTTTGCATCACTTCACCTATCAACAGTTTGAGCCTCTGTTACAGCGCGCGCTCAATCAGCGCCTGCTCACGGTCTCTATTGGCGTCGCCATTCTCTGCGTGACCATGGCCTGGGCGATGAGCGGGCGGTTAGGTTTTTCTCTGATGCCTCGGGTCGAGTCTGATCAGGTGCAAGCCACCGTCACCTTGCCGATTGGCAGCCATATCAGTGTAAGTCGCGAGCTAAGCCAACAGCTCCTCGATGCCGCCGCACAGCTCAGCGAGCAGGAAGAGACGCTCACCTTCAACAGCACCCGCAGTAGCCTAGATGGCGAAAGCCTGGAAGTGCGTTTGGATATCGCGCCGGAAAGCCTGGATGCCTGGCCTCCTTCTCGCATTGCCCAGGAGTGGCGGGATCTCACTGGGGATCTGTTAGGCGCGCAGTCAGTGCGCTTTGAATCTGACTTTGGCGGCCCCGGTAGCGGGGCGGCGCTGAGCCTGCGACTCTCCCACCCCAATACCCAAGTACTAGAAGACGCCGCCGCAGGTTTGGCAGAACGGTTGGCAGAGTATGGCTTAACCGATATCGACAGCGGCCTGGGCGATGGCAAGCCACAGCTAGAGATGCGTCTCTCCGCCGAAGGTCGTTCACTCGGGCTAACCGGCAGCGACCTCGCCCAGGCGCTGCGCGGCCCGCTGCAAGGAGCCACGGCGGTGGAGCAGTTTATCGGCCGCCAGGAGGTGAGCGTGGAAGTGCGCTTGCCAGAGCAGTCGCGCAACAGCCTTAGCGAGCTGTACCGCCTGCCGGTCAGAACCCCCGACGGGATGAGCGTGCCGCTCTCTAGAGTCGCGGATATCACTCTGAGCCAAGCCTCTAGCAGCCTGCAGCGTATCGATGGGCGGCGGATTATCACCGTCACTGCCGATTCAGAGGGCGACCAAGCGATTAACCAAGTGCTCGCCACCCTTCAAGAAGAGGTCTTCCCCACGCTCAGCAACACCTGGCCAGGGCTTGAAGTTAGCATGGGCGGCCGCCAACAGGATACCGCCGACAACCTCGCCACCCTGCGTAACGCCATGTGGCTGATGTTAGCCGCCCTCTATGCGCTGCTCGCTATTCCGTTCAGAAGCTACCTACAGCCGCTGTTGGTGATGGCCGCAATTCCGTTTGGTATCGTCGGTGCCGTGGGCGGGCATATGCTGATGGGCTTTGGGCTGTCGATCATCAGCCTATTAGGTATGCTAGCGCTCTCCGGCGTGGTGATTAACGATGCGTTGGTGTTGATCGACTACGCTAACCGTAAGCGACGGGAAGGCATGGCGCCTCGCGAAGCGATTGTGGCCGCCGCCACCCGACGCTTGCGGCCGATTATGATGACCACGCTGACCACATTCCTGGGGCTTGCGCCGATGATTCTGGAAACCTCACGCCAGGCACGCTTTATGATCCCCATGGCGATTTCGCTAGGCTTTGGCATGCTCTTCGCCACCCTGATTCTGCTGCTGGTAGTGCCCTGCCTCTATTTAGGGCTGGAAAACCTACGTGAACGGTTAAGCGCCCCGCGCCAGCCTAGCCAGCAGGGCATAAACTAATGGGTAGATGGACCCGACTGCGTCAGTGGCGGCCCTCACGGCTGGGGCTAAAGCTGTTTGTGGCAATTTTAAGCGTTAACGTGGCCATCGCGGCGAGCGTGTTCCTGGCGGTCTCTTACAGCATCGACCGCGGCTTTCTTGAGTATCTCAATCAAGCCCAGGAGCGGCGGGCCACGCTGCTTGCCGATGGGCTGATTACCCGCTGGGAAACCCAGGGCGACTGGGCGTGGTTAGAAGCGTCGCCAGAGCGCTGGCCCTACATCGTCCGGTTCGAGTTGGGCCAAGAGCATCGTGATCGCCCCTCTCCCTTGGGCGAGGCACAAGACTTCGCACTGCGCGATAGCGACGGAGAGTATGTGATACCGCCGACGGATACCCCGCGCGGCTCAATGGGCTGGCGCTGGCTGACGCTGTATAGCGATATGACCCCAGGCGGCCAGCGAGAAGTGATTGGCGCACTGGGTTTTCGCCCGCCGCAGGAGATGATGGAGCGCATGGAGAGCCGCTTTCTGGAGCGCCAGCAGCGTAACCTAGTGCTAATCGTGATCTCGCTGGGGCTTGCCTCGCTGCTGCTGGCAGGCGGGCTCTCCTGGTGGCTGGGTCGGCGCACCCGCGCCCTGGCCGGGGCTACGCTGCGCTTAACCGAAGGCGACTACCACACCCGCCTGCCAGAGCGTGGTAAAGACGAGCTTTCCCGCCTTGCCCGAGATTTCAACGTGCTGGCCGCCACGCTTGAAGCCAGCCGTGAAGCTCGCGCCCGCTGGGTCTCGGACACCGCCCATGAGCTGCGCACCCCGCTGGCTGTGTTGCGGGGTGAAATTGAAGCCATGCAGGACGGCATCCGCCCGCTGAACCAGGAAAACTTAAGTTCGCTGGCTCAGGAAGTGGCTCAGCTAGAGCGCTTAGTAGCCGATTTACGCCTGCTCTCCCAAAGCGATGCGGGCGCGCTGGATATCCAGCTTGCCCCCATGAATCTCAGCGAAAGCCTGGAAAGCCGCCTGAACGACGCCGACCGCTGGCTGGAAGAGAGCGGCCTGACCCTCACCACGGCCCTGGCCGATGATGTGATGATTCGTGGCGATGCCCAACGGCTGCGCCAGCTGTGGAGCAACCTGCTGGATAATAGCTGTGCCTACACCCAGCCGCCTGGAAAGCTAAGTGTTTCCCTTATCTGCGAACGGGGCGACGCGGTGATTACCTGGCAAGATAGTGCCCCCGGCGTTCCTGAAGAGGAGCTGTCACGTTTAACCGAGCGGCTCTACCGGGTGGAGGGTTCGCGCAACCGCGCCAGCGGTGGCAGCGGCCTGGGGCTTTCTATTGCCAGCGCGTTAGTGACGGCACATGGCGGCACGCTCACACCCAGCGCCTCGGCGCTGGGTGGCTTAACCTGGACCCTACGGTTGCCACTGTTAACCGCCTCTTAAACGACCATAAGCGAGCTGACTATGTCTCAGAGTGATTCACATCCCGACGCATTACCTCAAGATGGTTTACCCCAAGACGCTTCCCTGCTGATCGTTGAGGATGAGCCCAAAATCGCCCGGCTAATGGCCGACTACCTGCAAAGCAATAACTTTGCCCCGACCATTATCAGCCACGGCAGCGAGGTCATGCCCTGGCTTGCCCAACACGCTACGTCCTTGGTACTGCTGGACGTGATGCTACCGGGCAAAGATGGCCTGACGCTGTGCCGGGAAATCCGTCAACAGTGGCCCAAACTCCCCATTATCATGGTCACCGCCAAGGTAGAAGAGGTAGACCGGCTGCTGGGGCTAGAGTTAGGCGCAGATGATTACATCTGCAAACCTTTCAGCCCCCGTGAAGTGGTGGCCCGCGTTAAAGCCGTGCTACGCCGCAGTCATGCCGCTGCACAGACAGCACCCACCACCACCGCCCCCAAAGCGCCCATCACGCTAGATGAAGAGGGCTGGCAGGCACTGGCCGACGGCCAAGATTTAGGCTTAACAGCGGTCGAGTTTCAACTGCTGCGCGTGATGATGCAGTCTCCAGGACGCATCTTCAGCCGCGAGCAGTTGATGGATCATATGTACCGCGATAACCGTATCGTGTCTGAACGCACGGTCGACAGCCACATCAAAAAGCTGCGCAAAAAGATCACTGAAGCTCTGCCCGAGCAGGAAATTATTCGCTCGGTTTACGGGGTGGGTTATAAGTATCAGCCGGAAGGGTGAACCACTACTGCTATTGAGAAGGTCACGGTTGTTGCACACTTTGTGCAAACGATTTACACCAAGCCCGTTAATACTGACATCGTCAAATTACCATGTATTCACTAAGAACGAGGTATGCCATGAAGATGTCACTACGTCAGCTATTTGCTCCTGCCCTGCTCGCCGTTGCCCTTACACCGCTGGCCTTTACCGCCCAGGCAGACAACCATGAAGGCCGTGGCATGGACCGGGAAGCGATGATGGAGCGCATGGAAGAGCGTCGCCAAGAAGTCTATCAACGCGCAGAACTGAGCGAAGAGCAGCAAACGGCGCTTAATGAAGCACACGCTGAGCACCGCGAAGCCGTGCTTGCCCTGCGTGAAGAGCATCAAGCCCGTGTCGCTGAGATTTTATCGGAAGAAGAGCAGCAGGCACTGCGTGACGCTATGCACGAGATGCATGCTGAGCACCGCCACGAACGTGGACACGGTAAGCGCGACCATCACGGTGACTCGGCCCAGGAAATGGATGCCGAGGAAACGGCTACCGAGTAAGCGTTTATTTAGCGTCAAACCCACCCTACACGCCCAGCCTAGCTGGGCGTGTTTGTTTCTATACGCCTGTTAGCATCTTTTTTACCGCCCTGATGCGTTAGCCATTGGCTTGAAGTGAATGCCTAAACCGCGTATTTTATTTGAACGTTCATTCAAAAATAACGTATCACTCATCTTTGTCTTAACAACAGGAGTCCGCCTCCATGGCGAAAGACAACCCCGTTCTCCCCTCACGAGACCGCCTAAACCCCGTGGTTTTCCACGGCAGCGTGGCGGGGATTCTCGTGTTTCTTATCGTGACGATGCTGTTCACCGAACAAGCAGGTGCCTTTTTTGATGCGGGCCTTGCCTGGGTAAGCAAAACGTTTGGCTGGTACTACATGCTAGCGATCGTGGCCTACCTCGTGTTTGTGGTGTTCATCGGTATGTCGCGCTTTGGCAGTATTCGACTTGGGCCCGACCACTCCCGCCCTGAGTTTTCGTTGCTGTCGTGGTCAGCCATGCTGTTTGCTGCTGGCATTGGTATTGACCTGTTGTTTTTCAGCGTAGCCGAGCCGGTTGCCCACTACTTGGCACCGCCCGACTTAACTCCTGAAAGCCAAGAGGCCATGCGCAACGCCGTCGTGCAAACCTATCTGCACTGGGGCCTTTCCGGTTGGGGACTGTACGTGCTGACGGGCATGGCGCTGGCTTATTTCAGCTACCGCCATCGCTTGCCGCTGGCTATTCGTAGCGCGCTTTACCCACTGCTGGGCAAGCGCATTCACGGCCCGATTGGTAACGCGGTCGATATTACGGCGGTGATTTCTACCGTGTTCGGTATCGCCACCAGTCTCGGTATTGGGGTGATTCAGCTTAACTACGGCTTGAACTATATGTTCGACGTGCCGGAAACCCTGACGGTCCAGGTAGTTCTGATTGCGCTGGTAGTTGTTCTAGCAACCATTTCGGTGGTGACTGGCGTTGAGAAAGGTATCCGTCGCCTCTCCGAGTTCAACATGCTGCTGGCCCTGGCGCTGATGCTGTTTGTGCTGTTCTCTGGCGATACTCTTGTACTGCTGGATAAAGTGGTCAACAACGCAGGCGACTACCTCTCAGGCTTCGTTGCTGCCAGCTTCGATACTTACGCCTTTGCCGATGAAGGTGCCCAGGAGTGGAAGATGTGGTGGACCATCTTCTTCTGGGGCTGGTGGATCGCCTGGACGCCTTTCGTCGGGCTGTTTCTGGCGCGCATCTCGCGCGGCCGTACCATTCGCCAATTCGTGGCTGGCGCTCTGTTCATTCCGCTCTCGTTCATGATGGTATGGATGTCGATTTTCGGTAATAGCGGCATCGAGCTGGTGGCCAATCAGGGCGTTGTCGAACTGGGTGAGCAGGCGCTGAACTCGCCGCAAACCACGCTGTATACGCTGCTTGAGTACTACCCCTATGTGGGCATTACCGCCGCCGTCGTGACCGTTCTGGGTATCGTGTTCTTCATCACCTCGGCGGACTCTGGCGCGCTGGTACTGGCTAATTTCACCTCGATTTTAAGCGACGTGAACCACGATGCGCCGGTGAGGCTGCGTATCTTCTGGTCGGCAGTGATCGGCCTGATTACCGTGGCCTTGCTGATGGCGGGTGGCTTAAACGCGCTACAAAGCGCAGTCGTGATTACGGCGCTGCCCTTCTCGGTGGTGATCTTCGCCATCATGGTGGGGACTTACAAAGCGCTGAAGCTGGAAGGCAGCAAAGCCGACGCCCGCCGCATGATTGCGGGCAGCGCGCCCGGCGGCGACTGGCGTGAGCGTTTGGACCGCGCGCTGGATACCTCTAACCGCGCAGGTGCCGCCGCGACCATTGAGCACTCGATTCGCCCGGCGATGACCCAGTTTGCCCAAGAGCTTGAGAGCCGTGGCCAAACCGCTAACGTCACCGAAGAGCAGGTTGAGGGGGAATCCCTGCCCAACCTAATGCTGCAGGTCGACTTTGGCGACGCCACCAGCTTTGTCTATCAGGTATGCCCGCATCGTATGCGTACACCGAACTTCATTCCCGCGGACGATGATTTCTACGTGCGTTTAGATGTGTACCTTGCCGAAGGTGGCCAGGATAAAGACCTCAACGGCTACACCCGTGGTCAGGTGATCGGTGATCTCGTGGCAGAGTACGAGCGCCACCTACAATTCCTTGCTCTGGCGGGTGGCCATGCGCAGGCAATGCCTGGCACCATCGGCGAACCGCCTGAAGATGCGCAGATGTAAGTAGCGCTTTACGTACAACGCGTAAAACGAAGAATCCCGGCCACGCGGCCGGGATTTTTTATGCGCTCTGGGCGTTTAACCCGCCATGTCTAGCACAATACGCCCTTCGATTTTACCGTCTATCATGCGCTGAAAAACATCGTTGATATTGTCCAGTGTATCCGTTGCGACGGTGGCTTCCACTTTACCTTCCGCCGCAAAATCGAGCGCTTCCTGAAGGTCGCTACGCGTACCGACAATCGAGCCACGAATAGTGATCCCATTGAGCACGGTGCTAAAGATGGGCAGTGGAAAATCCCCTGGCGGTAAGCCATTAAGTACCAGCGTACCGCCACGGCGCAGCATATTTTGCGCCTGATCGAAGGCCTTCGGCGACACTGCGGTGACCAGCGCACCATGGGCACCGCCAATGGTCTTTTTAAGGTATGCCGCGGGGTCGGTTTTCATGGCGTTTACCGTAACCGTCGCGCCCAAGCGCTCAGCCAGCGCCAGCTTGCCGTCATCAATATCGACAGCCGCCACGTTAAGCCCCATGGCTTTGGCATACTGCACTGCCATGTGGCCAAGGCCACCAATGCCCGAAATCACCACCCATTGGCCGGGGCGGGTATCGGTCATTTTTAAACCTTTATAAACCGTTACGCCGGCACACAGCACCGGAGCCAGCTCGACAAAGCCAACGTTATCCGGCAGCCGACCCACATACCCCGCATCGGCCAAGGTATAGTCGGCAAACCCACCATTAACGCTGTAACCGGTATTTTGCTGGGACTCACATAAGGTTTCCCAGCCGCCTAAGCAGTGTTCGCAAAAACCGCAGGCCGAGTAGAGCCAAGGAACACCAATACGGTCGCCCTCTTTGACATGGGAGACACCGGCCCCGACCGCCACAACATGCCCAACGCCTTCATGCCCTGGAATAAAGGGAGGTGAAGGTTTGACTGGCCAGTCGCCGTGCGCTGCGTGTAGATCCGTATGGCAGACCCCCGAGGCCGCCACCTTCATCAATACCTCCCCCTGCTTTGGGCGTGGAACATCGACTTCTTCTATGACTAACGGCTGTCCGAACTCGCGCACGACGGCCGCCCGCATTGTATTATCCATGATGCGACTCCTAATAATGGTTAACGGCAGTTCTAAGCTGCTCTTATCCGTAGAGTTAGCGCCAGAGGATGTGCAGCATCGCCCGGCCTAGGCCGGGCGATGGGACGACATAACAAACGTTTAGAAGAACCCAAGCGGATTGATATCGTAGCTGACCAGCAGGCTTTTGGTTTGCTGGTAATGCCCAAGCGCCATTTTATGGGTTTCACGACCAACGCCTGACTTCTTGTAGCCGCCGAAGGCTACGTGGGCGGGGTATTGGTGATAGCAGTTTGTCCAGACACGACCCGCTTGAATGCCACGCCCCATGCGGAAGGCCACGTTAATATCGCGGCTCCATACGCCTGCGCCCAGGCCAAACTCGGTGTCGTTGGCAATCGCCAGCGCTTCTTCTTCATCTTTGAAGGTCGTGACCGCGACCACTGGCCCAAAGATCTCCTCTTGGAAAACGCGCATCTGGTTATTGCCTTTCAGCAGCGTGGGCTGAATGTAGTAACCGCTGTTGATGCTGTCATCCAGCGTTTCTTTGTCACCACCGGTAAGGAATTCAGCGCCTTCATCCCGGGCAATATCCATGTACGACATGATCTTATCGAACTGCTCTTGGGATGCCTGAGCGCCCACTTGGACGTCGGTATCCAGCGGGTTACCCCGTTTGATGGTCTTGGTGCGCTCAATGACTTTCACCATGAACTCGTCGTACATGCTCTCTTGAATCAGCGCCCGCGACGGGCAGGTGCACACTTCGCCCTGGTTAAAGAAGGCCAGCACCAGCCCCTCTACCGCTTTGTCGATGAACGTCGGCTCGGCGTTCATAATATCGGCAAAGTAGATATTCGGAGATTTGCCGCCTAGCTCCACCGTGGAAGGAATAATATTCTCTGCCGCGCACTTCAAAATATGTGAGCCCACCGGCGTCGAGCCGGTAAAGGCGATCTTAGCGATGCGTTTACTGGTAGCCAGCGCTTGGCCTGCCTCTGCGCCAAAGCCATTAACGATGTTCAGCACGCCTGGAGGCAACAGATCGCCGATCACTTCTACCACTTTCAAAATTGACGCTGGGGTTTGTTCGGCAGGCTTCAGCACCACGCAGTTACCCGCCGCTAGTGCTGGGCCTAGTTTCCAAGCCGCCATCAAAATCGGGAAGTTCCACGGAATAATTTGCCCTACCACGCCCAACGGCTCGTGGAAGTGGTACGCCACCGTGTTGGCATCAATATCAGCGGCGGTGCCCTCTTGGGAGCGCAGGCAGCCTGCAAAGTAGCGGAAGTGGTCAACAGCCAGCGGAATGTCCGCATTGAGGGTTTCACGCACCGCTTTGCCGTTATCCCACGTTTCGGCCACGGCCAGCATTTCGAGGTTTTGCTCGAGACGGTCGGCGATTTTGAGCAGGATGTTACTGCGCTCTTGTACCGAGGTCTTGCCCCACGCCGGAGCGGCTTTATGGGCGGCATCCAGCGCTTTTTCGATATCTTCAGCGCTAGAGCGGGGAATTTCACAGAACACTTTGCCATTAACTGGGCTAATGTTGTCGAAGTATTGGCCCTTCACTGGGGGAACAAACTCACCGCCAATGTAGTTACCATAGCGTTTCTCAAACGAAACAACAGAGCTCGCTTCACCTGGGTTGGCGTAGATCATGGTACTGCTCCTGAGTATTATGATTATTAAAAGGTGCCTACCCAGTGTTGGTCATTCGCGCCATTCTCGATATAGCCCGATGGCAGGACGCACCCTCATCCCTTGGAAGGAGACGCCATGTACTCGCTGTTAGTCGCAGATGATCATCCGCTGTTCCGCGATGCGCTGCACGCGGTGATCAGCAGCGGATTCACCGATGCCCAACTGCTGGAAACCGACAGCCTAGCGGGGGCCATGGCACACATTGAAGCTTTGGAAGGGTTAGACCTGCTGCTCTTAGATTTAAGCCTGCCGGATGCCGATGGGTTAGAGGGGCTGAAAACCCTACGGGAGACCTTCCCCGGGCTGCCCGTTGCCATCGTGTCAGCCCATCAAGAGCGCCAGCTGGTGCTGGATGCGATTACTCTGGGGGCCGTGGGCTATATTCCAAAATCAACGCCAAGGGAGCAGCTTCTTAGCGCGCTGCATCAAATTCTTCAGGGCCAGCTCTACTTGCCCGCCGATATTATGCGCCGCCCGCCTCCTCGCGGCATGCCGTCTACCACGGCAGAGAGCACCGACAGCAAACCAACCCGACTGCCGCGGCTCACCGACAAGCAGTTGGATGTATTGAGCTGTATGAGCCAGGGAATGTCGAACAAACAGATAGCCCGCGAGTTAGCGATTGCTGAAACCACGGTAAAAACACACGTATCGGCCATTTTGCGCAAGCTAGGAGCTAGCAGCCGAGTACACGCTATTGTGATTGCAGGGGAAGAGGATTTAAGCGGTTTTCTCGCCAAACGTACGGCCCCGGCAAAGGGATAGATAGCGTAGGGCTAGCGGCTATCTAGCAGCGTGCCTAGCAACATTTTTAAGCGCAGCGGTTTGAGTGGCTTTAACAGGCAGTGCATGCCCGCCTGCCGCGTGGCACGTTTCACCTCCGCTTCATGGTTAGCGGTAATCACCACTGTGGCTAAACCGGGGTAGCGGCGACGCAAGCGGGCGGCTAAATCAATACCGTTTTCTCGATGCTCCCCTAAATGGTAATCCACTAGCAGCACGGCCGGGCGTTCCCCGTCGCTGGCGGCTTCCAGTGCGCTTACCGTTGCCGCTGCCCATACTCGGCACCCCCAACTGCCCAGCAGCGCCTGCATCCCTTCAATAATCGCGGGGTCATCGTCCACTACCCACACCACGCAGCCCTGCAGCGGGTCATCGCCCCACTGCGCGGATGGCACCGGTCTGGATCCGCCTTCTAACGCGCCGCAAGAGGCTGCGTAGGGCACCAAAATAGAGAACAGCGAGCCATGACCTAGCCGTGATGCCAGTGTGACGGGGTGATCCAACATGGTACTAATACGATCGACAATGGCTAGGCCTAGCCCCAGGCCGCGACTGTGGTTGGCCTGTGGCTGGCTGGCGCGACGAAACTCCAAAAAAATGGCTTTGCGCTGGGGCTCTGGAATACCGGGGCCAGTATCACCCACCATAATCTCCAGGCCATCGGCCCGGCGGCGGCAGCCTAACAGCAGGTGGCCGTGCTCTGTGTAGCGCACCGCATTGCTAAGGAAATTACGCACCACCCGCGCCAGCAGCGCTAAATCGGACTCCACCCACACCCGCGAAGGTACATAGTGAAGGGTGAGCCCGCGTACCCCCGCCACTTGGCGATACTCCTCCGCCAGCGCATCCAGCAGCGTACTTACGGCAAAGGGAGCTTTATCGGCATGAAGCACTCCGGCATCTAAGCGGGAGATATCCACCAGCGTCCCAAGCAAGCCCTCGACATCTTTCAGCGAGCGCCCGATATGGCCGACAAGCGCCTGGGAGGACTCAGGTAGTGCATGGGTTTCCAGGGCGCTGGCAAACAGCCGTGCCGCATTGAGCGGTTGTAAAAGGTCATGGCTAACGGCGGCCAAAAACTTGGTTTTAGAGACGTTAGCCGCGTGGGCTTCAGCGTTGGCTGCCAGCAAACGAGCGTTGACCTGGCTTAGCTCGTCCAACGTGCGGTGCAGCGCATCGGTGCGCTCACGCACCTGTTCGGCAAGCAGCACCGAGCGCTCAAAGGCTGCATAGGGCGCGCCATTAGGGCTACCGCCGGATTCCACTCGCTCCATTAACGCCGTACACACTTTGCGTAGCCGGTGGTTCTCTTCACGCAGGGCCGCAATATCATCGTCTTGTTGCGAATCAGGGAGTTGGAAGAGCGCCAAAGGCCACCCCCGTAAACGTCTGGTTAACATGCATGCCGTGGTGCTGCTCGCCGTAGGTATTAAATCCCACGACACGGGCTTGGCGCAGCAGCGTCGATGCCTGGTCAAGTTGCCCCAACGACTCCAGCGCCATCCGTCGCAAAAAGCAGTCGCAGCCAATAATCGCAGCGGGCTCGCCTAAGCGGGCTTCCACTCGCTGCAGCATGTGGGCTAAATCGGTGAGCAGCGGCGCGGGCTGCATGGCAGTCAGCACAATGCCGTTTTCCACCGCGCAGTAGAAGCTCAGGCTGCCGTCATCATTAACCCGTTGAATCGAGCGAATATAGTGCTGGCCGCCCAGGTGTACTGCCAGCGGGTGCTGGGCAAAAATGGGAGGCGCAAGCGCCTCAACCGAACAGCCCACCAGCGCGGCATACAGTTCGGCCGCGGGGACACCGTTAAGCTCCAGCACGCGGCGGCGCTCACGATCCGCAGCGGTGACCACTAGCTTGTGCTCAAGTGGCTCAAGGTGGTGGGTGGAGAATACTTCAAATGGTAGCCGAGTATTCATCATGACCACCACCGCCGCACGGGTATGAAAGCGCCCGTTGGCGTATACATGGGTATGGGTTAAGTGGTTATCGTCCCCTGCGGAACCACCAAAGCTCGGGATGCGCCCCAAGGCCGCATCCAGCGTTGCCAGCACTTGCTCTTCACGGCTGGATAGCCCATCCAGCAGCGTCAGGGCAAAGCTGTGTTCGTTGACCGGCGCCACGGCTTGCCGACGACAGCGCTCCAGTAGCCCATCGACCAGCGGTTGAGCGGTGGGCAAATCAAAGTGTTCGAGGTCATCGATCAGCGCGGTCTCGACGGCAAACAAGCGTCTATCGAAACAGATGGCGACAATAGAGCCGCGATCGTAGCCATCGGGCGTCAGCTCACCTGCCGTCGTACAGCCACTGACTGGAAGCTCGCCAAACGCCTGACAAAGCGCGTCCGCTAGCTGCGACAACGGATACTCAGCGCTACAAAAGAACAGCACGAAACCGGCGTGCTCGTGACACAGCGCGAGAGCCAGCGCATGGGCAGCATCCTGAGGGTTGGGCTCACGGCTCGCGGCCGCACTCAAACCATGATTAGTGAAGAGGGTGGTCACGACGCCATCTCTCCAGCGCGGCATAAGTTCGTGCAGCGCAGTGACGCAGCGTGTCAAAACACGCTGTTAGCGCCTCGAGCGATGCCTCGTCAAGCGCAGCCATGCTCTCCAACCGCTTGGCTTGCGCAGCCAACTGCTCTGCGCCCATGCTCACTGACTCGCCCCGCAGTTGATGCGCTAGCCGCTCGACCTGACGCCAGTGGTCACGACTCGATGTGCTCCCAGCAGCAAAGTAGCCAGAAAGCTGGGCAATGTAGTCGCTCGCCTGCTGATGATAGAGCACCGCCAGTTGATCGACACTATCAGCCCCGAGCGAGCCGACGAGAGTGGCCAACGTCGTTTCATTGAGTAGGGCCGCGTCACCTTCTTCCTGACGCAACGCAGAAGGGATCGGAGTCATCGGTGTTGGTGTCGTTGACAGCTGCAGCGCCAACACGTTGCCCAGCGCCAACAGCGAGAGCGGCTTGGTGATGTAGTCATTCATACCCGCAGCGAGACAGCGGCGACGATCATCCTCTGCCCCCCCTGCGGTCATGGCCACGATGGGCACCTCGCTGCACCAGCCGCCCATTTCACGCAATCGCTGGGTCACCGTCACGCCGTCGATATCAGGAAGCTGTATGTCCATAAAAATAAGATGTACCTGCTGGCGCCGTACCATGGCAAGGGCTTCGCGGCCGTTTTCTGCGCACACCACCTCGCAACCAAGTCGCGACAAAAGTCCCACCGCGACTTTGCGATTGACCGCATTGTCCTCGACCAGCAGCAACGAGATACCGTCAAAATCTCGCGCTGGCTCAACGGGCAGTGGGGAGCTGACAGGAGAAGCCTCGACTAACGGCAGTTCGCACCAAAACGTACTGCCTAGACCCGGCGTGCTGTCGACACCCAGACGTCCCTGCATGGCTTCGCTCAGCCGTTTACAGATTGCCAATCCCAAACCGGTGCCGCCGTAGCGGCGCGCGACGCTCTCATCCGCCTGCTGAAAGGGTTCGAAGAGCGTCTCTTGCTGTTCACTGTTCAAACCACAACCGGTATCGCTGATATCAAAAAGCAAATGCCCGACGGTCGAGGAGACACGTACCGAGACGCTGCCGTAGTCAGTGAATTTGATCGCATTAGCAATGAGATTGAGCAGTATCTGTCGCAGACGCCCCGCATCGATCATGACCCATGCTGGCACGAGTGGGTCCACATGAAGCGATAGTTGCAGCCCTTTTGCTTGCGCTCTTGGCTCGAATAGCGCCATGACACCTTCGACTAGCGGCGTCAGCGCCGTAGGCGACGTCTCCAGGGTCAAATGGCCGGCCTCGATTTTAGAAAAATCGAGAATCTCATTGATCATCGCCAGTAACTGATTGGCACTATCGTGAATAGTGCGAGCATAGTCTTCGACCTGGGCGGGGCTGGCGGGCTCGCGCAGCAGCTCGCTCATGCCAATCACACCATTGAGCGGCGTACGAATTTCGTGACTGACCATGGCGAGAAAGTCTGACTTTGCATGATTGGCCGCTTGGGCCTGCTTCGCTGTGACCTGGAGCTGTTTACTGAGCTGCTCTTGTTCTCGACGCGCCGCTGCGCTTTCGCGCATTTCACGCACCAAAAAGACGATGACCGTCAACACGGCAAAGCTGATTCCAATCAGCAGCGAAATGAGCAGCTTATAGAGCGTACTTAGCAGCGCCCTCTCTTCGGTGGCGGATTCCGCTAGATAACCGTTGATCGCAATCACCAAGCGCTCGGTCAAACGGGTAAGCGATTGAAGCTCGCTCTCCAAGGCCGTGACGGGCAGCCGATCCATGTCCTCGTGGGGTTCGAACATGGGATCGAGGGTGTCGAGCTGCTGCTGAATCTGATCCAATAGCTCGCTCGCTGCACTGATACTTTGCAATAGCGAACTAATCTCTCCCTCTCGCAGCAGGGTGATCCGGCTATAGAGCAATTCGAAGCGAAGATTGAGGGCATCCTGGGCGGCAGGCGATAGTCGGCCCCGCGTGTCGGCCAACAAATGATTGAGCAATTGCACGGCATCGCGGTCGAGTTTATAGACCACCCAGGCGGTGTCCTCTCGCAAACTCTGCGTCAAATTATCCTGCCGCCATGCCGAAAGGCCAGCCACCACCAACGCAGCCGCAAACAGCAGTACGGTGATAATCGCTACCAGCTTGAGGCGGCGCGGGTAGCGTAGCAGGCGGGGTGCCCGAGCGGACTCACTAACGGACATTGATGTGCATGACCTGCCATACGGCCCTGAAACGCATACGCTCGCTCAACAGCGCCTCATCATGGTCGAATGGATATAGCACCCATAGTGGGCCATATTCGCGGATAGGAATGGCCTGCCCGTCCCGCTCTAGTGCCAAAATAACGTCGTAGTCGTAAAAATCCTCAATAGGAATTTCGGCCTCATAACCGTTCAAGGCCGCTACGTTAATGGTGTTGCCTTCGGCCCCTGCATGCTCGAGCAGTGTGCGCATCAGCGGGCCGCGGTAGTGGCTCGCTCCCTCGGTCCACGGTGTACCGGTCGTAAAAGCGTGCTGCGGCAGCGCGCCCAACATCTCACGGTCAAAATGGGCCTCTTCCTCGACGTTGGCTGCCGTTACTTCACCATCTATTTTGAGGATGACGGGCCCATCAGGAGCGGCCAATTTATCCACGCCTGCCTCAGCCGCGCCCGCTAGCCCCGTATGGGGAATGCTGAACGCCAGCATAGTCCACCCCAATAACAACGCTTTCACCATCGACTCCTCGTATCGCAGTGCCTAAACGACGCAGCAGCGGCCACTCCAGGCAATAAAAAAAGAGATGGCGTTAGGGTACGCCATCTCTTTTCATTGGTCAGTCGAATGTCGACTTTTTTACTTAGCGATGAGAAATGTAGCGAAGATGTCGTTAAGTACTCAGCTTCTCGACCGGCTCGAACCGAACAAGTTCTTCGTAGGCATGCCAGCTAGCGTGACCAAGCACGGGCAGTATGAGGGCCAGACCGATGTAGAAGGTCATCACCCCAACGACGACGCAGCCGGTTAAAATAGCAGCCCATAACAGCATGGTCCGGAAGTTACGCGCCACGCAGCGCACGCTAGCCTCGATGCCTTCCATGAACGTCAGATCTTGATCCATCAGAGTTGGAATAGCGACCACGCTAATGGCGAAAGCGCCAAAGGCAAGAATGCCACCTGCCACTGTGCCGACCGCCAGCATGCTGAGCCCTTCCGGTGTGGTGACCAAGGCCGTATAAAGCGTTGCCGGACTGGGTACTTCAAAACCGAAGAAAAGCGCAAACAGCAGCGTAGCCAGGCGTATCCAGGCTAGAAAGAAAATCATCATCATCACGCCCATCATGGCCAACTGCCCAGCATGCGGTCGCCAACTGCCGAAGGCATCGCCCAAGTTAGGCACCCGCCCACGCTCGAGGGCCAAGCTGATGCCGTAAGAACCCACCGCCACGAGCGGCCCAATGAACATGAACCCCGCAATCATGGGCAGCAGCCAGTGCCAATAACCCAATGTGTAGGCCCCTAACGTGATGGCAATACTCAAACCAACCCAAAACATGCCATACGAAAGACTGACGGCAGTCGCACGGCGGAAGTCTTCCATACCGGCGGCAAGCCAAGCCTTTGGTCTGTCCATCCCGACTTTGTTGATGATAATTTTAACGTTCGGCGCACCGGATGAGTGGTCGTGTGTTTTTGTTGTTACTGCATTCATGGCGTAACTCCTGTGATTTACCCCAGATGGCTGTCACTGACCCAAGCACCAAGGGAAATAGCTACCATGTGTATTGATGACCATTAATCCAACGTTAATGGCTTAATGTTCTATTAATGTAGCTGAGCCGCTGCTTCGCGAATGCTTTTGAAGGCACTCAGTACAAAAAATCCTTCATCGGCGCTTTTAACGACAATTAATTCGATGCGTTAGCGTTTCGTTATATTCGAGCCAAAAAAAAGCTCCAAGCCGGGGCTTGGAGCTTTATGACGCACGTTGCGCTTACCGCACGATCATCACCGACACTTTAGCGTGGTGAACGACATGCTCGGCGTTGGGGCCCAGTACGTAATCGACGAATTTACGCTTAGTATGGGATGCCATCACAATTAAATCGGCATCAATCTTCTTGCCGACCTTGATGATGGCCTCCCATGGTGAGCCATCGACAATCACACTTTGGGTTTTGATCCCTTCAGGCACATGTTCCTGAATGAATTTATGCTGCGCTTCTTTCATCGCCGCACGCGCTTTTTCAGAGAAGTTTTTCGGAAAGTAAGCGCCAACCATGGGCATTTTAAATTCTGGTAGTACCGTGACCACATGTAATGTTGCACCAAAGGTTTGGCACAACGTTACCGCTGTGGGTAGCGCCTTCTTCCATGAGGCCTCTTCGTTCAAATCCACGGGGAGTAGCACTTTATGGTACATAGCAACCTCCTTAGGCAGCAGCCACTTCGTTGGCTTCTTCACGACGCCGACGGCGACGCTGCATCACGACGACCAAGCCAAAGATGCCCAGTGCTGGGAGCCACATCCACTCTTTTGTCCAACGATCTACCGGGGCCAGCACTTCGAGGATCTCTTGATCGAAATCGAAGCCTAGCTCAGCCGCCTGGCTGCCGAACTCGACGAAATCGACCAGGGTTTGGTCGCCATCTTCGTAAAGCTCTATGCCCAGGTTGGCCATGCGCTCTTCACCTGTTTCACCGCGCGGCACGGGGACGAGCATATAGGTGGTCATCGGCGCCCCGAAATCGTCTTCACCGGCAATTTGCACGCGCAGGTTGCTACCGTCATCGACCCGGCCCAGTGCCTCGGCAAATTGCGCAGGTGGCACCGATTCATAGGGGTCGTGGATTTTGTCCATCCAGAAGCCGGGGCGGAATAGCGTAAAGGCTACCAGCAGCAGCAGCAGCGATTCGTACCAGCGGTTGCGGGTCAGCATGTAGCCTTGCGTACCTGCTGCAAAGATCAGCATGGCGATGGTAGCCACAATAAACACCAAAATACCCTGCATCACCGTGACATCAATCAACAACAAGTCTGTATTGAAGATGAACAGGAACGGCAGCGCAGCGGTACGCAGGCTGTAATAAAACGCCTGGAAGCCAGTGCGCAGCGGATCCCCACCCGACACGGCCGCCGCCGCAAAGGAGGCCAAACCTACTGGTGGCGTGACATCCGCCATGATGCCGAAGTAGAACACGAACAGGTGCACAGCAATCAGCGGTACGATCAGGCCATTTTGCTGGCCCAGCAGCACAATCACCGGAGCCATCAACGCCGATACCACGATGTAGTTCGCCGTTGTTGGCAAGCCCATACCCAGAATCAAACTCAGCAGAGCCGTCAGCAGTAGAATCATCATCAGGTTACCGCCTGAGAGAATTTCCACTACGTCCGCGAGTACTAGACCTACCCCCGTTTGGGAGACCGCACCCACGACGATACCCGCCGTGGCAGTTGCAATACCGATACCAATCATGTTGCGGGCACCGGTCACCAGGCCATCCCACAGATCCTTAAAGCCTTCTTTGATATCGGCCGCCATTTGGCTGCGGCCACGGAAAATCGCGATGATCGGGCGCTGGGTAACCATGATGAAAATCATAAACATGGTGGCCCAGAACGCTGACAACCCAGGCGAAAGGCGCTCTACCATCAAGCACCACACCAACACGACAACCGGCAGAATATAGTGTAGGCCGACCATGACCGTCGGGCGAGTTTGCGGCAGCTTCACGACCTCTGAGTTGGGGTCGTCCATCTCCAGCTCAGGGTAGTTAGCGCCTACTTTCAACAAGCCGACATATACAATCGCCAGCCCTACAGAGACCACCCAGGGGGTCGCTTCACCCAGTACCGGCTTTAACCAGCCCAAGCCGTAGTAGACGGCGATGGAGAGGCCCATCAGCAGCAGCAAACCGGTCATAAAGCCGATCACTTTGTTCAGCAACGGGCGTGCCGGATTGCTGGACGGCAGGCCTTTCATATTGGCCTTGAGCGCTTCCAAGTGAACAATGTAGATCAGCGCGATATAGGAGATCAGCGCCGGTAAGAAAGCGTGCTTGATGACGTCGACATAAGGAATACCCACGTATTCCACCATCAAGAAAGCAGCAGCCCCCATGACGGGCGGCATGATCTGGCCATTCACCGAAGACGATACTTCCACCGCCCCCGCTTTTTCCGCGCTAAAGCCGACTCGCTTCATCATCGGAATCGTAAAGGTGCCAGTGGTAACGGTATTGGCAATCGACGACCCCGAGATCAAACCAGTCATACCAGAGGCTACCACTGCCGCTTTGGCTGGGCCGCCTTTGAAGTGGCCAAGCAGCGAGAACGCCACTTTGATGAAGTAGTTACCGGCGCCCGCTTTATCCAGCAACGCACCAAACAGTACAAACAGGAAAACAAAGCTGGTCGAGACCCCCAGCGCAATACCAAACACCCCTTGGGTACCTAGCCACTGGTGGTTAATCAAACCACCCAGACTAACGCCGCGGTGGGCCAAAATGCCCGGCATGTAAGGGCCAAACAACGAGTAAGCAATAAACACCGCCGCCACGATCATCAGGGGCGGCCCTAATGCGCGACGAGTCGCCTCTAACAGCATCAGAATGCCAACAACGCCCACGATAATATCCTGGGTAATCGGCAACCCAGGCCGCTGGGCCAAATCAGCATAGAAAATAAACAGATAGGCGCCGCAAAACGCCGCTACCGCTGCCAATGCCCAATCAGCTAAGGGCACACGATCACGAGGAGAGCGCTTAAAGGCGGGGTACGCCATAAAGGCTAAAAAGAGCGCAAACGCTAAATGAATCGAGCGCGCTTCCGTGGCGCTAAATACGCCGAAGCCAACAATATAGGGAAGTGGCGATGCAATCCATAGCTGAAACAGCGACCACACTGCTGCAATACTCACCAGCAGCTTACCGGGTACGCCTAAGGGTTTCCGTGCCCCTGTATCGCTGGAAGCGACCATATCCTCCAGGTCGTTCTCAGCGGCTGCCGAAGGTTGTTTGTCATCACGCATACGCTTGCCCTGCCTAATGGTCAGCGCTGACAATCAGCGCTCTCAACAAGAAGCGCGGACACCCAAGGTGCCCGCGCTTTGCAACTCAAAGCGACGCTACTCACCTTCCGTCAGTAGCATCACTCTTTTTACGACTTATTCGATCCAGCCACGCTCACGGTAGTAACGTGCCGCACCATCGTGCAGCGGCGCGGTCAAGCCGTCAGAGATCATGTCTTCTTCGTTGAGGTTCTCGAACGCCGGGTGCAGACGCTTGAAGCGATCGAAGTTTTCGAATACTGCTTTCACCGTTTCGTAAACAATGTCTTCATCAACAGCGGTGGAAGAAACGAAGGTTGCCGCCACACCGAAAGTTTCGACATCTTCGTCGTTACCACGGTAAAGGCCTCCCGGAATCACAGAACGCGTGTAGTAGGGGTACTCTTCGATCAAACCGTCGATCTCTTCGCCAGTCACAGAGACCAGACGCGCATCGATGGTGGTGGTCGCTTCTTGGATAGAGCCGTTCGGGTGGCCTACCACGTAAACCATCGCATCGATGTTGTTGTCAGACAGGGCAGCTGCCTGCTCAGCCGCGTCGAGCTGAGACGCCAGTGCGAAGGTGTCTTCATCCCAACCGAACGCATCCATGACCACGTCCATGGTATTGCGCTGGCCAGAACCAGGGTTACCGATGTTGACGCGCTTGCCTGGGAAATCGCTGATGTCCTCGATACCGGAATCCGCGCGGGCCACCACGGTCAGCGGCTCACCGTGCATGGTGAAGACGGCACGCATATCTTCCCAAGCGCCTTCTTCTTCAAAGTTGGACTCACCGTGGTAAGCGCGGTACTGAACGTCAGACTGCACAACGCCCATATCCAGCTCACCGCTCTTCATGCCGTTGACGTTAGCAACGGAACCACCGGTAGACGGAGCGTTACAACGGATGTTGTGCTCATCGCTGCCACGGTTAACCATGCGGCATACCGACTGGCCAACCACATAGTAAACACCGGTTTGGCCGCCGGTACCGATGGTGATGTAGCGCTCCTGAGCAACGGCCGGAGAGGCAAAGGTTGCCGCTGCAATTAACGCGCCTGAGAAGGCCGCGGTAGAAAATACATGGCGTTTCATGAACACACCTCTTTATCTTGATGTTGTGAGCGTTATGCGCTTTGAAGCCACCTGCAGAACGGTTCCCTTCAGGTGTTTCGGTTCCAAAACGTTGTCAAGACAGTCTGTTATCGACCTCGGCATTTAGTGCCGACTGTTCCTACTTTAGCGAAAAAAATGCTAATTGGCGAAGTACGAGACAATTTTATGCCTGCACCGCAGCGCATTGCCTAGCCAGCATGATGACGCTAGCTACTCTCTCAGGAGTTTGTCCTAAGCGCTTTTCCTAAATGCTTTCACTTAGCTTAGATATTGGCACACTTTTTCGCTTGTCTGTGCGTCTGACGCCCAGTCTAATAGCCGGTAACGTTTAGTAAACGTTAAACATCATGCCATATTGGCATAGACCATCGCCTATTGGTTATCTCGGTTGATCATTAGACGTTATAGCCCAACACCGTGGGCAGCCACAGAGCAATGCTGGGAAATATCGCCACCAGTGCCAAGGCGCACCCCATGGCAACCACAAACAGCAGCGCCCAGCCGATCGTATGCTCTAGGCGTATCTTGGCAACTTCCGTGGTCACCATCAGGTTCACCGCCACCGGAGGCGTAAACTGACCAATGGCAATATTCATCGCCAGCAAAATGCCAAACCATACCGGATTCCACTCAAAATGCTGCATCACCGGAATCAGAATTGGCATCATGATCAGATAAATCGAAATCGCATCCAGCAGCATGCCCGCCACCAGTACCGCCAACATCACCAGTATCAACAGCAAGACGCCGTTATCGGTCAGGCTGATGATCCATTCCGCTAAATGGCGGAAGGTGCCGAGCATCGTGCCTGACCAGGCAAAAATGCCCGCCAGTGCGATAATCAGCATCACTACGCCAGAGATAATCGCCGCCTCCCCCAGTAGCTCCCATACATCCCGAAGTGTCAGCTCTCGGGTAAGAAACAGGCCTACCACCGCCCCATAGGCAACGGCCACCACGGCGGCCTCTGTGGGCGTAAACAGTCCTGAGCGCAGCCCACCTAAAATCAGCACTGGCGCAAACAAAGCAGGCAGCGCCTCGCGGAAGGTTCCGCGTACCGTCAGTTTTTCGGCTCCCTCTACCGGCGTGCCTTCCCAACCGTAACGCTTGGCGACCAGCATCGCCGGTACCAGTAGCGCCAAACCCGCTAGCACACCAGGGAAAAGCCCCGCGGCGAACAGCGCACGCAGATCAACGCCCGGTACCACAATCGAGTAGAGAATCAGCGCCACTGAAGGCGGAATTAAGATAGCCGTGGATGCCGAAGCCGCAATGAGCGTGGCCGAAAACGGCTTGGGGTAGCCTGCCTTCGTCATGCTAGGCAGCATCACCATGGCCACGGCAGCGGCGTCAGCGGGGCCAGAGCCGCTCATGCCCCCCATAATCATGCACACCAATACCGCAACCAGCGCCAGCCCACCGTGACGGGGCCCAATGAGCGCCTGGGCAAAACGCACCAAACGCAGCGCCACGCCTGCTCGCTCAAAAATCAGCCCAGTGAGAATAAACAGTGGAATCGCAATGAGAGGGTATTTAGCGATGCTGTTGTAGGTATTGGTGCCCAGGGTAGCCAGCATATCCGGCGAGAGCCCAAGCACGATGCCCACCGCCCCAGAAAGCGCCAAGGAAAACGCTACCGGCACGCCAGCAATTAACAGCCCGGCAAATGCCAAAATCATCCAAATATCAGGCGTCACTGGTTAGCTTCCCTTTCAAACGGTCACGGGTTTGCTGCACCAAGCGCCATAGCATGGCAGCAGACAAAATAGGCAGCCACACCAAGTACCACCACTGGGGCAGGCCTAACCCGGGCGACAGCGACTCCCACTGATACTCCTGCCACGCCAACTTACCGCCATACCAGGTAATTAAACCCAATACGATCAGGCCACACAGGGCTTGAAAAAGAATCAGCGCACCCCGCCACCGCTCAGGCAGGGCACGCTCTAAAAAGCCAATGCGGATATGCCGGTCGCGGCGTAATGCTACCGACGCACCGGCAAAGGTCAGCACGACCAATAGAAAGACGGAAAACTCTTCCGTGAACGAAAATGAGCCACCTGTAAGGTAACGAGTGATCACATTACCCAGGCTAATCAATGAAATCACAATCAGCGCCAGCGCACCTAGCCAGCGCTCTGGGCGTGCATCAGGAAAGCCTTTCATGGCAGCCTCACAGCAAAGAACCGCCGCCCTGGTTAGGCGGCAGTCAAAACCCTCGAAGAATTAACGTGCGTCGATAGCGGCTTGGGCGGCATTTACCACCTCTTCACCAATGCGCGGAGTCCATTTTTCGTGCACCGACTGAGTGGCATCCACAAACGCCTGGTACTGCTCATCGGTCAGCTCGGTTACCGTGACACCACGCTCTTGAATCGCGGCTAAACGCTCGCTCTCCTGCTCACGGGTCATGGCAATTTCCCACGCGCCCGCTTCTTCGGCTGTTTCACGCAGCATGGCCTGCTGCTCTTCACTCAGCGACTGCCATACCTGCTGATTAACGGCAAAAATAAGTGGGTCGTTCATGTAGTTCCAGAGCGTTAGATGCTCTTGGCCCACCTGGTCAATACGCGCCACATCAAATACGGAAAGCGGGTTCTCCTGGCCATCGACCGCACCCGTGGTGAGGGCCGGTTGGGCGTCGGTCCAGCTCATCTGCGTAGGGTCAGCGCCTAAAGCGGAGAACGTATCCTGGAACAGCGGCGAGCCCACTACGCGGATTTTCAGGCCATCCAGATCCTCCGGCTGGCTGATAGGGGCACGGGAGTTGGATACCTGACGGAAGCCATTTTCCCCCCAGGCCAGCGGAATAACGCCACGGGACTCAATCGCCTCGAACACCATAGTGCCCGCATCCCCGCCGGTCACGGCATCGACAGCGGTTTCATCAGGAATAAAGAACGGTAAAGAGAACAGGTTCAATTCCGGCACTTGGGGCGACCAGTTGATGGTTGAACCCACGGCGGCATCAATCAGCCCAGAGCGCATGGCGGAAAACTCGCGGGTTTGGTCACCCGACACCAGCTGAGAGTTGGGGTAGACCCGCAGAGTGAGTTCACCACCGCTGCGCTCTTCTACCAGCTCCGCCCACTTTTCAGCAGCCTGCCCCCAAGGAAAGGCTTCTGAAAGCACGGTAGAGACCGAGAGTTCGCGCGCTTGCGCGGAAAAAGCAGCCGAGAGCAGTGCAGCGCCAGCCAAGCCAGCGGTAAAACGAGCCATAGAGCGTGTCAGCATCATTATTGTCGATCCTTTTTATCCGTTCTTTTTTTATCAATACTTTTTTCGGTTCTTATGAGATGCCCGGCCCAGTGAAAGGCAACAGGCACACGCCCATTGTAGGCAGTTAGCAAGCGAAAGGAAGCCATCTAAGGTCGGTCTTGGCAACTCAGTGAGTTATCCTCAGGTGTCTACTTCGCAAAACGCCCCGCGCATCAGCGTCAGGGCGTTTCATAGGCTTGCGCTAAAAGGCTACTCGCCAGAGCATGAAATAGCGCATTACTCAGGGCGGCAAAATCCGGCCAGCGCAGGCACCGAGACACAGTCACCTACCTGTATGCCACGTTCCGCAAAGTAACCCGCGTTAACTTCCAGCGCCGCATGGTAGGCAGCCCCGGCAGGATAAGAGGGGCACTCCTGGGGGGCATCAGATTCGCAGGGCGGCATCGTGTTAATAGCAACGATGCGCCCTTCGCCGTCGATATACGCGATATCCAGCGGAATTAGCGTACGGTACATCCAAAAAGCGTTACCGGCAGGCTGCTCGCTCTCAAACCGAAACAGCATACCGCGCGCTTCTGGCAGATTTTTGCGGCCCATCAGGCCCCGCTGACGCTGGGAAGCGGTTTCGGCGACTTCGACATCCAGGCGATGCGGGCCACCTTCGCTATGGATCGCCAGCGGCAGCGTGTTGGCTGGCGCGGGTTCAGCCGCCCAAGCCGCTAACAGCGGCAGGGGTAAACAGGCGGCAAGCGAAACACCGGCAGCGGTTTTCAGCAGTTGGCGGCGTGTCAGGGTCATAACAGGTTCCTTTTGTTGTGTGATGCCGTTTGGGTACGCTGCGCGGGCATAAGATGAATCCCCTCAGCCAGCAGCGAGACGTGTACCCTTTCTCCCAAGCTAAGCTGATTACGTTTAGCCGCGTGGGTGGCGATGTCGAAACGTAGCATATCTCCGTGGGAAACACGCAGCGAGATTGATGTCATGCCGCCCAACACCACCATTTCGCTGACCGTCGCCGCCACCGGGTTTTCGCGTTCGCCTTGGGAAGGCCGTCCCCGACGATGCAGTACAATATCCGACGGCGGCAGGTACCAGGCCAATGACTCTCCTACTTCACACTGGGCGATACCTTCGCTGACTTCTAGCAGCCATTCCCCCCACTGCAAGCGTCGCCCAGCGTCCGTCTCGACCACTTCCCCGCTAAAGACGTTGTGGCGATCCAGCAACCTAGCGACAAGCGGCGAAGCGGGCTGTCGAAACAGCGCTTCAGGCGTGCCCTGCTGCAGGCTGACGCCGTTATGCAACACGCAGATTTGATCGGCGAGCGCGGTGGCTTCTTCCAAGTCGTGGGTGACGAGAATAATGGGAATGGAGATCTGTTGGCGCAGCATCGCCAGCTCACGCTGTAAGCGGCGTCGAGTCACTTGATCCACCGCAGAGAACGGCTCATCCAGCAGCAGCGCTTGGGGCTCTCTGGCCAAGGCGCGAGCCAAGGCCACTCGCTGGCG
Organism: Halomonas sp. Ps84H-12; assembly: GCF_024124725.1. Taxonomy (NCBI): domain Bacteria; kingdom Pseudomonadati; phylum Pseudomonadota; class Gammaproteobacteria; order Oceanospirillales; family Halomonadaceae; genus Halomonas; species Halomonas sp. Ps84H-12. The sequence continues at coordinate 45,755 of NZ_JAMXSJ010000017.1, forward strand.
CTGGCCGCCGGAAAGCTCGCTAGGGTAGCGCGCCTCTAAGCCTTCCAAGCGCACTTTAGTGAGCCACTGAACAGCCTGTTCAAGCCGCTTGGCGCGGGGTAGATGCCCCATGGCAAGCTGAACATTCTGCAGCGCCGTTAGATGAGGGAACAGCGCATAATCCTGAAACACCATACCAATCTGGCGCGCTTGCGGCGGCAGTGAGTGGCGCTGGCCGCTTTGGGCCAGAAACCACTCTCTGCCCGCGCAGCTCACTCTGCCCTGCTGAGGCTGGTAAAGCCCGGCAATGGTGCGCAGCAAGGTAGTTTTACCACTTCCCGATGGCCCGACCAGCGCCAACAACTCGCCAGGGGCGCAGCGAAACGAGGCATTGAGTGGAATCGGGCCAGCCTGTTGGGCCGTCACTATCAGATCATCCACGTGACCACCTGCGCTTGCCAGCGAGCCCATAGACAAGGCCTAAGGTTGCCAGAGAAATGGCCAGCAAGAGGGCGGACATGCTCGCCGCGCCCTGCTCGTCAAAGGCCTGTACGCGGTCATAAATGGCAATAGAGAGCGTGCGGGTCTCGCCATCAATCGCACCGCCGACCAGCAAAATCACGCCAAACTCGCCCAGTGTGTGCGCAAAGGTTAGCGCTGCCGCCGACAAAATACCCGGCCACACCAGCGGCAACTCAATACGCCACAGGGTTTGCCATGGGCTTAGCCCACTGCACCATGCCGCCTCACGCAGGTTCGCAGGCACATGCTCAAAGGCACGCTGAATCGGCTGAATAGCAAAGGGGAGATTGGCAATCAGAGAAGCCAACAAAATACCGCTAAAGGTAAAGTTGAGCCCGCCCCCAGTCAGCGCGGCCCAGGCACCGCCTAACGGTGCATCGCGGCCAAACTGCTGGAGCAGATAAAACCCTAGCACCGTGGGCGGCAGCACCAGTGGCAGCGCAATCAGCGCCTCACACAGCCCCTTGCCACGGAACTGTGCGGTCGCCAGCACGCGTCCCCACCAAATGCCTAGGGGTAGTAAGAAGAGACAGGTAAACGCCGCGAGCCGCAGCGAAACAGAGAACGCCGACCAGTCCATTAATCGGTACTAAATCCGTGGGTTTCAAAAATCGCTTTCGCGTCCTCCTGTTGCAGCCACTCGTAAAACGCGTGAGCCACTTCTCCAGCCTGCGGCGTTAACACCATGCGCTGGCGCAGCGGCGTATACCACGTTTCAGGCATCAACACCGCCTCGCTGCGCTCCGCCAGCGCGGGCGCGACTGCTAGCGAGTAAGCCACTAAGCCACCTCGCGCCTCGTCGGAAAGGGCAAACTGCATCGCCTGGGAGACATTCTCCCCTTGAACCCGCAGCGGTTCGCTGGCTTCCCACAGGCCCGCCTTTTGCAACACGTCTCGGGCGGCCATGCCGTAAGGGGCGTGTTCTGGGCTGGCAATGGCGATACGCAGCCGCTGCCCCTCTTCCCAGGCGGTAATGGCCTCCTGCACGCCGGCAAGCGGCGCTTGCTCACTGGGTACGGAGTAACGGCCAGCCGGCTGTACCCAGGCTAGCCGTCCTCGGGCGTAAATCACGCCCGCGTTATCCACGTACCCCTCGTCGTAAAGCGCCTGAACGAACCCTTCATCTGCTGACAAAAACAGCTCGAAGGGCGCGCCTTGGGCGATTTGACGGCGAAAGTTGCCAGAAGAGCCAAAATTGAGACGCAGCGCCTGGCCGGTTTGCTGAGTGAACTGCTGGGCAGCCTCTTCCAAGGCGAACTGCAGGCTAGATGCCGCCGCCACAATGGGCGCGCCCGCCATCACAGGCGCGCTTAACAGCCAACCGCATAGCAACAGCAGTAAGCGCATATGCTAGGCCTTTGCGCTGTCGGCGTGTTGCTCGGTAATAGCCATCACTTTCATGGTATTGGTACCACCATGGGCGTTCATGTGATCGCCACGGGTCAAGATGACGTGGTCTCCCGGCTTGGCGACGCCCTGCTTCACCAGCAGCGTGAGCGCTTGATCATTCAGCTCGGTGGCGGTCATTTGCGACGTGTCGAATGGAAGCGATACCACGCCCCGGTACAGGGCCATGCGACGCTGGGCAATCGGGTTGTGAGCCAACCCCACGATAGGCAAGCCCGAGCGGATTCGCGAGGCGATCAACGGCGTGTAGCCCGAGGCGGTCATGCAAGCAATCGCCACCACGCCGTTCATGTGATTAGCAGCGTACATCGCCGATAGCGCAATGGTTTCGTCTGGGCGGGTAAAGCCTTCGTGGATACGATGGCCCGACTCTTGGGCGACCCGCTCACGCTCGGCACCCAGGCACACACGCGCCATCGCTTCTACGGTTTCCAGCGGGTAGTCGCCCGCAGCGGTTTCCGCAGAGAGCATGACCGCATCGCTGCCATCCAGCACCGCGTTCGCCACGTCGAAAACTTCAGCGCGGGTGGGTAGCGGCGCGGAGATCATGCTCTCCATCATTTGGGTGGCGGTAATCACCGCGCGGTTAAGCGAACGGGCGCGCTTGATCATCCGCTTTTGTACGCCGACCAGCTTGGCATCGCCAATTTCCACGCCGAGGTCGCCACGGGCCACCATCACCGCTTCGGAGGCTTCGATAATGCCATCCAGCGTGGCGTCATCGGCCACGGCCTCGGCACGCTCCACTTTGGCAACGAGGCCAATTTCCTTGCCCTCTTCGCCCAACAGGCGGCGGGCTTCCAGCATATCTTCCGCAGTACGAGGGAAGGAGATCGCCAAGTAATCGACACCAATCTCAACGGCGGTTTTCAGGTCGGTTTTATCTTTTTCCGTTAGCGCGGGAGCCGATAGCCCGCCGCCCTGCTTGTTAATGCCTTTATGATTAGAGAGCTTGCCACCCACCACCACCTCGGTGTGAACCTGCTTGCCCTCTACGCGGGTAACATCCAGCACCACGCGACCATCATCCAGCAGCAGGCGGTCGCCCGCGGTTACATCATCCGCCAGGGTTTTGTAATCGCAGCCGACGCCGTGGATATCACCAGCGTCGCTATCCATGGCCATATCCAGTACAAACGGCTGGCCCTCTTCTAAATAAACCGCCCCCTCTTTAAAGCGAGCAACGCGAATTTTGGGGCCTTGCAAATCGCCCAGCGCGGCCACACTGCGGCCTAGCTGAGCGGCGATTTCACGCACACGGGCAAGGCGGCGGCGATGGTCGTCCGCCGTGCCGTGGGAAAAGTTCAAGCGGACCACATCCACCCCCGCCTTCAACATGGCTTCCAGTACGCCTTCACGGTCACTGGCGGGGCCGAGGGTCGCGACAATTTTGGTACGACGAAGGGGGATATGGGTGTTTGCGCTCATAAATGTCCTAACCGTTCATAGAGTAGAGTGTCAGCTTATCAGCATAACCCAACCAAGATGACACTCGCATGCACTTGCGGTGGGCTATTCCGCTAAAGTGACGGTAACATCCAGGGGATATTCTTCACAGTTATTGCCATCCCCACCGCGATCCACCACTAGAAACTCCCCTTCGCGCTCCAACACCGACTGAATCGCGTGCCAAGTACCGGCGCGGTAGTTCACCCCTTGGCGGCCGTCGGTGACAAACGCCTGCACCTCGTTTGGCGCAATGGTGTCGCCAGGCGGTGCCACCACCACGATAAAGCGCTCCTGATGCAGCGGCATAAACGCCTGACTGCCCTGGGGGTGGCGCTCTAAAAACGTGAGATTGAGCGGCAGCGTCACTGGCTGGCTGACAAAAATATTGATCAGCGTTCGAGCGTTGTCGCCGAGGGTTTCTACCCTGGCGAGGTCGTGATGGCGCTGGGTGCGCCCGGCGTTAATCGGGAACGATGCGGAGGTGCGGGCATCGATGACGTCTCCAAAGGGCGCAAACGCCTCCGCCGTCAGCGGTTTTGCCGTCAGATTTAACATAGCATCATCCTAACGAGTATTAGTTATGGTGGGCTTCCCAACTCAGATTTTGAGCGCCGCATGGCGGTTAACGTCTTTGTACAACAGGTAGCGGAACGGGCCAGGGCCACCGGCGTAGCACGCCTGAGGGCAGAAGGCGCGTAGCCACATAAAGTCGCCCGCTTCCACTTCGACCCATTGCTGGTTCAAGTGATACACCGCTTTGCCTTCAAGTACGTAGAGGCCATGCTCCATCACGTGGGTTTCATCAAACGGAATCACGCCGCCCGGCTGAAAGGTAACGATATTGACGTGCATATCGTGGCGCACGTCGTTAGGGTCGACAAAACGCGTCGTGGCCCAGCGGCCTTCGGTGCCCGGCATTTCGATCGGTGCAATCTCCTGCTCATTGGTCACGAAGGCTTTGGGCACTTCCAGACCTTCTACATACTCGTAGGCTTTGCGCACCCAGTGGAAACGCACCGGCTCGCGGGTTTCATTGCGCACCTGCCAGTGGCTGCCAGGTGGAATAAACGCGTAGCCACCCGGCCCCATCGTATGGCGCTCACCCGCTAAAGTGAGCGTTAACTCACCCTCCACAATAAACAACACGCCTTCCGCCTGGGGGTCTAGCTCAGGCTTATCGCTACCGCCCTCGGGCTGCACTTCCACGATGTACTGGGAGAAGGTTTCCGCAAATCCCGACAGCGGCCGCGCCAGCACCCACAACCGAGTGCCCTCCCAAAACGGCAGGTTGCTGGTCACGATGTCGCGCATCACGCCTTTGGGAATCAGTGCATAGGCTTCGGTAAAGACCGCACGGTCAGCGGTGAGTTGGGTTTGCGGCGGGTGACCACCGGAGGGGGCGTAGTAAGTCGTTTTATTCATTATGATGCTGCCTTTTAACGAGTCGGTGCCGGATGATGCTCCGCCCAGTGGCGGGCGATATCCACCCGGCGTGCTACCCACACTCGGTCGTGGGCTTCAATATGGTCTAAGAAGCGCTGCAGTGCGCGGAAGCGCCCCGGGCGGCCCAACAAACGGCAGTGCATACCAATTGAGAGCATCTTCGGCGCTTCTTCCCCTTCGGCGTACAGTACATCAAAGGCGTCGCGCAGGTAGGTAAAGAAGTGGTCCGCCGTATTGAAACCTTGCGGAGCAGCAAAGCGCATGTCGTTGGTATCTAAGGTGTAAGGCACGATCAGGTGGTTATGCTCAGCCCCCTGGCTATCGCTCACCTTGGTCCAGAACGGTAGGTCGTCGCCGTAGTAATCGCTGTCGTAAAGAAAACCACCTTCGTCCAAAATTAAACGGCGCGTATTGGGGCTATCGCGCCCGGTGTACCAGCCTTCAGGCTTTTCACCATACAAACGCTGGAAGATCTCCATGGCTTTTTGCAGATGTTCGCGCTCGACATGCTCAGGAGTTTCTTGGTAGTGAATCCAACGGTAGCCGTGGCACGCCACTTCATGGCCAAGCTCTTTAAACGCCTGGGCCACGTCCGGGTGGCGCTCTAGCGCCATCGCTACCCCAAATACGGTGAGCGGCAACCCACGACGCTCGAACTCGCGCAGAATACGCCACACGCCAGCGCGGGAGCCGTACTCGTAGATGGATTCCATGCTCAGGTGGCGGTCTGGGTAGCTGGCCGCACCAATAATCTCGGACAAAAACTGCTCTGAACCTGAATCCCCATGCAGCACGCAGTTCTCACCGCCCTCTTCATAGTTCAGTACAAATTGAACGGCAATCTTGGCCTTGCCCGGCCAGTTAGCGTGGGGCGGCGTGCGGCCATAGCCGATTAAATCGCGGGGGTAATGAGAGGTCATGAACAGGCTCCTTAACAGAGGCAGAGCGTTTTAGTTTGTATACAAAATAGCCATTTTGAACGGCCATCGCAATTCAACTCAGGGCTAATTAATTGAGATGACGACGATTTTAGGCGTAATAGCGCGCTAACCCATTGAAACCTGAACACTTGGTCAACTCCACGAACGCCAACCCATCGCATGAAAGGGCTTGCGCATCGCAGAAAAGCGCTCTATTTTGTATACAATACAGAAAATATTACAGTTGAGCAGATGCGTCGTCGCTAAACACCAAAAATCTGCTGCAGATCCGGTACATTCTCTTCCTCTTCAACCATGGAGAGCGAGGCTTCGATGGCTTTGAGGTGGCGGCTCATAAAGGCTTTGGCGCGTTCGCCGTTGCCGGTTTCCAGGTAGCCAATCAGGTCGTCGTGGTCGTGGGATTCACAGCCTAGATGGCCGCGCTGGCCGTAAACGGCGAGGATCAGCGATGAGCGCGAGCAGAGGCGTTCAACGAATTCCGCCAGGGTGGCGTTGCCGGAAAGCTGCGCGAGACGCACGTGAAAATCCGCCGAAAGACGAATCGCCACGCTCTGCTGACCGCTGCGTAGGGCTTGACGTTCTTGGCGGGCCATCTCGCGAAGCTCCGCTGCCGCCGCGGCGTTCATTCGCCTGGCCACATCGGGCATGAGGCCACACTCGATCAGCTGGCGGGCATCGAACACGTCTTTCGCTTCATCGGCGGTGGGGCGCGTCACGCTAGCCCCACGACGCGGGGTGAGCGTAACCAGCTGTTCCAGCGCCAGCCGCTGGAGGATTTTACGAATCCCCGTGCGGCTAATGCCGAATACCTCAGCCAGCGCGTCTTCACGCAGCCGAGCACCAGGCTTGAGCCGCTGCTCGACAATGGCGTCACTCACCGCACGATAAATCGCCTCATGACGCTCGTCGCCCTCTTTGTCAGAAGGCCGCCGTTTTAACGCCGCCTGCGCATCACTCATAGATTCTCCTGTCTGCGACTTTGATCACTCCTCCCAAGCCGCAATGATATCGCGCTCTTCATCACTCATGTTGGTGATATTACCAAGCGGCATATAGCGGCTGCCAACGACCTGCTGGATTTGCGCTTTGTGGCCGAGAATATCTTCCCAGGTATCAAAGGCATAGCCTGCAGGCGGCGCGGAGAAACCGGCATGTTCAGGGTTGCGGGCATGGCACTGGGTGCAGTGCTGTTCAATGAGCCCTGATATCTGCGCTTGCGTGGGCGCTCCGCCAGCGCCTTCTACGGCGGCACGTGGACTGGGCGCGGCCACCCAGAACGCGAGCAAAATCAGCCCAACGCCTACCGCAGGGTAGGCAGGCTGAATGTTACCGGCATGCATCAGTACAAAGAACTGACGAATCAGCGCTCCGGCAAAGATAAACAGCACCATTACCACCCAAGAGAGCTCGTGGGCGTAGATAAATGAGTAGTGATTACTCACCATCAGCAGCACCACGGGGAGCGTGAAGTAGGTGTTGTGCACCGAACGCTGCTTGCCGCGCTTGCCGTCTAGTGGGTTGGGAGCCTCGCCCGCCTTCATGGCTTTCACCATGCGGCGCTGGCCGGGAATGATCCAGAAAAAGACGTTGGCCGACATAGCCGTGGCCATTACCGCGCCGGTGAGCAGAAATGCCGCCCGCCCGGTAAACATCTGGGTGCTTAAGTAGGCCACCACCACCATCATCACCGCTACGGCAATACTCAGCAGTCCATCGCGCTCCATGTTGGGGCTGATGCGCTTACATAGCTCGTTATAAACCACCCAGCCGCCTAGCAGGAACCCAAGCGCCAGCAGATTGGCCTGCCAACCGGTAAGGTTAGCCGCCCAGGCCCAGTTGCTGTCCGGGTTCACTAAGTAGAAACCGGGGTTCACCATGTAGAGAATGACGAACAGCGCAAAACCCGATAGCCACGTCGTATAGGCTTTCCAGAACGACCAGTGCAGGTCGTTGGGCAGCTTGGCCGGGGCCGTGGCATATTTCTGGTTATGATAGAAACCGCCACCATGTACAGCCCACATCTCGCCAAAAACACCCTTTTCACGATCTTCAGCGGCTTTGGGAGTGCGCAGGCCGTTATCCAGCATCACGAAGTAGATCGACTCGCCGATCCAGGCAATGGCCGCAATCACGTGCAGCCAGCGCAGCAGCAGGTTTACGAATTCAATGATGTACGCTTGCATGATCAGCCCTCTTAACTACCGCGATAGGTCGAGTAGCCATACGGCGAGAGCAGCAACGGTACATGATAGTGCTGGCTTGCATCGGCCACGCCGAAGCGCAGCGGAATAACGTCTAAAAAGCGCGGTTCAGCGGCTTCTACCCCTTGAGCGCGCAGATAGTCTCCAGCGTGGAACACAAGCTCATACTCGCCTGGCGTTAGCGCATCGCCTTTTAAAATGGGGGCATCGCAGCGGCCATCGCTATTAGTGACGGTGGTGCCTAAATGCTCGCGGCTGCCGTCCGCTAGCCGAAAAACCTCAATGGTAATGCCTTGGCCGGGCTGTCCTTTGGCGGTATCCAGCACGTGGGTAGTTAAGCGTCCCATCGTCACTCCTTACATTGGCGGGGTTGTTGGTGTTATGGATGGAGGGTATGTGTAGGGCTTGACCTATTGGTCAAAGAGTACCGTTGATGCTATTTATTGTATACAGCATTTCCCTTTTCGCACGCCTGGAGAGTTTTTGTGCCGACCGCTACCCCACTCACATTATCCCCTGCCCCCAGCCAATGCAGCCTGGAAGACTTCGTCGCCCACTATGGCGATGTGTATGAGCACTCGCCCTGGGTGGCAGAAGCCGCTTGGCACCAGGGCCTGCGTCCTAAACATGACAACCCTGACGCGCTAGCCGAACTGATGGGTTTAATGCTGCGTCAGGCAACGCCCGAGCAGCAGATTGCCGTTATTCGGGCCCACCCCGATCTAGCGGGTAAGGCCGCACTGGCGGGAGAATTGACGCACGACTCCACCAGCGAGCAGGCAGGCGCAGGGCTCGACCAGTGCTCGCCCGAGGAATTTTCCCGCTTTGAGCAGCTCAACGCGGCCTATAAAGAGAAATTTGGCTTTCCGTTCGTCATTGCGGTGAAAGGACTGAACCGCTACGACATCCTCGCGGCATTCGAAGAGCGTTTGGAGAACGGCTTGGCCCAAGAGCGTGAAACCGCGATTCAACAAATTATTCGTATTGCACGCTTCCGGCTCCGAGCACGCGCTAACGAGGCCTCGCTATAATCGCCACGCCTCCTACTAACCAAAAAAACATGCTAAGTAACAAGTACGCAAAAAAATGCCGCGTCCTGGAATAATTCCAGGCGCGGCATCTTTTCACTCAAGCGGGATAATTACTGCTTGGCAGTCTCTACCGCTTTCTTGGTCGTTTCTTCGGCCATTTTCTGGCTGTCTTGCATGAAGCTCTGGCTGATAGAAGTGACTTTTTCAGAGTCGCCTTTCATGCGCTCCATCAGATCGGCAGCAGTTTTTTGCTGGCTCTCCATCGCTTTTTTGAAGCTGTCCGCGTCTTTTACGTCTACGTCTAACCACGTGCGCGCTTGGGCAATGGTCATGTCGGAGTAGGCACGGGCTGCATCCATCTGCGCGCCGACCAGCTGCTCGTAGTAGTTCAGTGCCGCCAACGTGTAGGAACGCATGGGGGACACGAATACCGACTCGAACTGCTGACTGGTTTTCTCTGCGGCCTTGTTCATCACGCAATCTCCTTGAGTGAGCTAGCGATTCGACCCGCGCCGAGGCAGGCCGGTAGTGGGCGTTTGCCGTTGCTACCCACAAAGCTAGCAGCGATTTTTGTGCAGCGCAACATGATTTTCAACATGCTGCGCTTGCCACACTTTCGCCCACTCAAAGACCAGAAAAAGCCGTTGGATTAACGGTTGCCAAACAGATGTTTACGAGCTTCATCATCCATCGTGATGCCCGCTTGGGGATTGATATCTTCCACTAGCGCGTAGGCTTTACGCACCGCCGGGCGTTGCGATACCTCTTCGAACCAGCGTTCAAGATCGGGGAACTCTTCCAAGGTTTGACGCTGCTTCTCCCAGGGCACAATCCAGGGGTAGATCGCCATATCCGCAATGGAGTAGCGGTCGCCGCCAACATAATGCTGCTGAGAGAGCCGCTGATCCAGCACGCTGTACAGTCGGTTGGTCTCGCGCACGTAGCGCTCGATGGCGTACTCAATTTTTTGCGGTGCGTAGTGGCAAAAGTGATGGTTCTGGCCCGCCATAGGGCCAAGCCCACCCACCTGCCAGTGCAGCCACTGCAGTACTACATAGCGTTCTCGCCCTTCTGCTGGCAGAAATTGCCCTGTCTTATCGGCGAGATATTCAAGAATCGCACCTGATTCAAACAGCGCCATCGGCTGGCCGCCGTCTTGGGGGGAGTGGTCAACAATGGCGGGAATGCGGTTATTAGGAGCAATGGTTAGAAACTCAGGGTCAAACTGCTCGCCGCGGCCAATGTTAACGGGCTTAACACGGTAAGCCAGCTTTGCCTCTTCAAGCATGATGGAGATTTTATGGCCATTCGGGGTTGTCCAGTAATACAGGTCAATCATTGCCATCTCCTTTCACACTAACGGACTACGCCGTTAGTGTTGCCTGTGGGTGTAAGGCGGCCATGGCCGCCTTACCTGTTATAGATCACGAATCGTCATGGCTTGGCCAGCAGCTGCATCATGCACCTCTAGCATACGCGCAAACCACGCTGCTACAGGGTCACTTTCTTCCACGAGCGGCTCGGTAGAAACGGTATAGGCCCACATCATGCTGCCAAACAGCAAGTAATCCGCACCACTGGGCGTTTCACCATCCAAAAATAGGCTCTCTTTCAGTTGAGCGCTTACCGGTACCAGTGCCTGTTTAAGCTGCTGACGCCCCTGCTCCGGATTGCTGACGGCTTCTAAGGTAGCGCCAAAACGCGCCTCCCGGGTTTTACGGAAGTAAGCGCGGTCATCAGGGTGAATCGCCTCTAGGAGATCCAACACCACAATCTTGAACAGCGCAGGCGTAATGCTTCGCTCTACCAGCTGTTTAAAAAACATCACGCGCTGAAGGCTTACACCCTCGCCCAGCACCGGGGCTTCGGGGTAGGCGCGGTCCAGATAGCGCATGATCTCGAAGCTATCGGTCACTACCGTGTCGCCATCGGTCAACACGGGTACTTTGTCGTAGTTGGCAAACGCCAGCGCCTCTTTTTCTTGGAAACGCCAGGCTACTGTTGTGTAGTCCAACCCTTTATGGGCAAGCGCCATACGTACCCGCCAGCAATAAGGCGAAAAGCGTAGGCGCTCATCACGGCCGCACAGGTCATAAAGTGTTATTGCCATATTGTTAGTTCTCCTTTTTACAGGGGTCAATCCGCCACCTACAGTGAGTCTAAGTGGTTAGCGACACAAGCGACGTTAGTAACCCACCGCGCGAAGGCCTGCTGCACTGTCTATTAGTCTAATGACTGTTGCTGTATTAACACTCTGATACAATGTTTAAAACATCTTAAAAACAACACGTTAAATTAAAACGACCGCTTAAATTATGCTCAAAACGGCCCACGTCAACTGGTAAGACCAATTTTCCAATGTAGTCATTCTGCCCGCCTAACCGTATCTTTCACGCTGACCCAACTATCATTGAAATGACACGTTGGCTTTCGCGGAGCATACCAAATCAATAACAAGGGGCCGTTCCTCCCATGAATGAAACTATACTCGCTCTACTGGCATTTCTGCCGCTATTGCTGGCTGGGATTTTGCTCATAGGCTTTAAACTTCCTGCCAAAATAGCGATGCCGATTGTCTTCCTTACGGCAGCCATTATTGGTCTAACCGCATGGGATATGTCGTTTAGCCGCGTAGCGGCATCCACTGTACAGGGCCTCATCCAAACTGCTGGCCTGCTGTGGATTATCTTCGGCGCTATCTTGCTGCTCAACACGCTAAAGCACTCGGGCGGTATTACTGCCATTCGTAACGGCTTTTCGGGCATTAGCCCAGACCGTCGCGTACAGGCGCTGATTGTTGCTTGGCTGTTTGGCTGCTTCATCGAAGGCGCGTCCGGTTTCGGTACGCCCGCTGCCGTGGCAGCGCCACTAATGGTAGCGCTGGGCTTCCCGGCTCTGGCGGCGGTGGTCGTGGGTATGATGATCCAATCCACGCCAGTGTCGTTTGGCGCCGTGGGTACGCCTGTTGTGGTGGGTGTGGGTAGCGGCTTAAACCGTGCCGACATTACCGCGCAGCTAGAAGCGAACGGCTCTACTTGGGACGTGTTTTTCCAGCAGGTGACCAGTTCGGTGGCGATCACCCACGGTATCGTGGGTATTTTGATGCCGCTAATCCTCGTACTGGTAATGGTGCGCTTCTTCGGTGCCAACCGCTCTTGGAAAGAGGGGCTCTCGATTGCACCATTCGCCATCTTCACGGGTATCTCTTTCGTGGTGCCTTACATGCTGGTGGGCGTGCTGCTTGGGCCGGAATTCCCTTCCATGATTGGCGCGATGGTGGGCTTAGCGATTGTGGTGCCTGCTGCACGTAAAGGCTTCCTGCTGCCCAAAGATACCTGGGACTTCCCAGAATCGACCGCTTGGCCGGATGAGTGGATCGGCAACCTGCAAATCAAGCTTGACGATGTGGCCGGTAAAGCACCGATGTCGACCTTTAAAGGTTGGGTGCCTTACGTACTGCTCGCTCTGTTCCTGGTAGCCTCACGCACCATCGAGCCGCTCAAAGCTGCGTTAACCTCCATCAACCTGAACTGGGCCAATATCTTCGGCGAAGCAGGCGTGAGCGGTGGCATCCAGCCTCTCTACCTGCCCGGCGGTATCATCCTAGCGGTCGTGCTGGTGACCTACTTCCTGCACCGCATGAACCCGCGCCAGCTAAGCGCTGCAGTATCCGAGTCGACCAAAACCATTTTTGGTGCGGGCTTCGTCCTGATCTTCACTGTGCCTATGGTACGTATCCTGATCAACTCCGGCGTCAACGGCGCGGATCTGGTCTCGATGCCCGTCATGATGGCGCAAGCGGTGGCTAACGGTGTGGGCGGCATCTACCCGTTCTTTGCCCCCGCGGTGGGGGCCATGGGCGCCTTTATTGCAGGCTCCAACACGGTGTCTAACCTAATGCTGGCGGAGTTCCAGTTTAGCGTGGCCGAAACGCTTGGGCTCTCCACGGCCATGATGGTCGCACTGCAAGCCGTTGGTGCTGCGGCAGGTAACATGATCGCAATTCACAACGTGGTGGCAGCATCAGCGACCGTTGGTCTCTTGGGACGCGAAGGTACTACCATTCGTAAAACGATCATCCCAACCATCTACTACCTGGTATTCGCTGGCGTTATCGCGATGATTGCGTTTTATGTTTTAGGGGTGACAGATCCGTTGATGTAAAAAAGTAGCTTCACCTCACGGTAGGAACGGCTGGGTAGCCCTAGGGCTACCCAGCACTATATTAAAAAGATGTATTTTACCTGACCGACCACTCCTAAAGCACTTTATGAAAAACAATTCCAAAACTACTCATACGTTATGGAAGTATTTTCCATAAAGTGATTAGATAGCCATCTATCCTCCTCATCCATAGGAGTTAACATGAATATCCTTTTCGACGAGCGCCTCGATGGCGAGCTTGTCCACCGTGATAAAGCTGACGTACTCAGCGACCTGCAAGGCGCTGTCCCCTCTTTGACGCTATTGCATCGTGAGGAGGATTTACGTCCTTTCGAGTGCGATGGCCTCGCCGCCTATCGCGTGCTGCCCATGTTGGTGGCCCTGCCGGAAACGTTGGAACAGGTCGAGGGCCTGTTAAAGCGCTGCCATGCACTGGGCGTACCCGTGGTGACCCGGGGCGCAGGCACCGGCCTTTCCGGCGGCGCACTGCCGCTTGAGCAGGGCGTGCTGCTGGTTATGTCGCGGTTCAACCAAATTATTACCGTTGACCCCGACGCGCGCATTGCCCGCGTTCAGCCTGGGGTGCGCAACCTTGCCATTTCCGAGGCGGCCGCCCCTTACGGGCTCTACTACGCCCCCGACCCCTCCTCACAAATTGCCTGCTCGATTGGCGGCAACGTGGCTGAAAATGCAGGCGGCGTGCACTGTCTGAAGTATGGTCTTACCGTGCATAACGTCATGCGCGTGGATGTCCTGACCATTGAAGGCGAGCACATGACGCTGGGCTCTGAAGCCCTGGATGCCCCCGGTTTCGACCTTCTGGCTTTGATGAACGGTTCAGAAGGCATGCTTGGGGTGGTCACGGAAATCACCGTGAAGCTGCTGCCCAAGCCACAAACCGCCAAGGTATTGATGGCCAGCTTCGATGATGTGGAAAAAGCGGGCCGCGCGGTGGGCGATATCATTGCCGCAGGCATTATCCCCGGTGGCCTGGAAATGATGGATAAGCTCGCCATCAAAGCGGCGGAAGATTTCATCAAGGCAGGCTACCCCGTGGAGGCCGAAGCCATTCTGCTCTGTGAGCTGGATGGTGTGGAAGCCGACGTGGACGACGACTGCGAGACCGTGCGCCGCGTACTGGAAAAGGCCGGAGCCACTAACATTCAACAGGCGCGGGACGAAGCCGAGCGCGCCAAGTTCTGGGCCGGACGCAAGAATGCCTTCCCTGCCGTAGGCCGCATGTCGCCGGACTACTACTGCATGGATGGCACGATTCCCCGCCGCGAGCTGCCGCGCGTGTTGAAAGGCATTGCCGCACTTTCAGAAGAGAGCGGCCTGCCCGTGGCCAACGTCTTCCACGCGGGTGACGGCAATATGCACCCGCTGATCCTATTCGATGCCAACAAAGAGGGTCAGCTTGCCCTGGCGGAAGACGTAGGCGGCAAGATCCTGGAGCTGTGCGTGGCCGCCGGTGGCTCGATTACTGGCGAGCATGGCGTTGGGCGCGAAAAAATCAACCAGATGTGCAGCCAGTTCCAGCCCGATGAGCTGACGGTCTTCCACGCGCTAAAAGCGGCGTTCGACCCCAAACGGCTGCTCAACCCAGGGAAAAATATTCCCACCCTGGCGCGCTGTGCCGAATTTGGCGCGATGCATGTGCATAACAACGAGTTACCGCATCCAGAACTGCCACGCTTCTGATGCTATAAGGATCGACCATGACCGAACTAGCGATACACGCTGCCGACCGAGATATCGCCAATGAGCTGTGCGAACAGGTTCGTAGCGCCTACCACGACCGCACCCCGCTACGCATTGTAGCGGGCAACACCCGGGCCTTTTATGGCCGCCCGGTGGAAGGCACGGAACTCAATGTCGCAGCGCATAGCGGCATCGTCTCTTACGACCCTATCGAACTCGTCGTCACGGTACGGGCAGGCACCCGCCTGAGCGCGCTGAACGCGGCACTGGCAGAAAAACATCAAATGCTGCCTTTCGAGCCACCGATCTTTGGCGACGCCAGCACCATTGGCGGCGCGGTGGCCACCGGCATGTCCGGCCCTCGCCGCCCTTGGGCAGGTGCCGCACGGGATTTCGTGCTGGGCACCCGGGTGATCACCCAGGAAGGCAAACTGCTGCGCTTTGGCGGCGAAGTCATGAAAAACGTGGCCGGCTATGACCTGTCCCGCATGATGGCAGGTGCCCAGGGCACGCTGGGCGTGCTGGCCGATATCTCGTTTAAGGTGCTGCCCATACCCACCGCCAGCCACAGCCTGCGCCTTGAAATGAGCTTGCAAGATGCCTTAGCGAAGCTCTCTGAGCTTGGCCGCCAGCCGCTGCCTATTACCGCTGCGGCATGGCACGCAGGTGAGCTGTTTATTCGGCTGGAAGGGGGTGAAAGCTCCGTCAAGGCCACGAAAGAGCGCCTAGGCGGTGAAGAACTGTCTGCGGATTTCTGGCAACAGCTGCGTGACCAGCAGCATGGCTTTTTCAGCCTCAATGAAGGGCAAGCACTGTGGCGCCTCTCGCTACCGCCCCATACCCCAGCGCTAGAGCTCGCCGTTGATGAAAGCGATATCTTCTATGATTGGGGCGGCAGCCAACGCTGGGTGAAAACCGCACTACCCGCAGACACGCTGCGCGATGCATGCCAGAAGGCCGGTGGCCACGCTACCTGCTACACCCCGCATGCCCAAGGGGGCGCGGAGTCACCGTTTACTCCGCTGAATGCTGTGGTCGAGAAGTACCACCGCAACCTGAAGGCCGAGCTGGATGCCCACGGCATTTTCAACCCTGGTCGTCTTTATGCGGCATTTTAATCAGGAGAGCTGACATGCAGACGCACTTTACCGATGCCGACCGCCAAAAACCGCATATTCAGGAAGCCGAGCGCATTCTACGTACCTGTGTGCACTGTGGCTTTTGTAACGCCACCTGCCCCACTTACCAGCTACTGGGCGATGAGCGAGACGGGCCTCGCGGGCGTATCTACTTGATGAAAGAGCTGCTGGAGAGCCGCGATGACGATGACCAAGTCACCGAAGAGACTCGCCTGCACCTAGACCGCTGCCTAACCTGCCGCAACTGCGAAACCACCTGCCCCTCCGGCGTGGAGTATCACAAGCTGCTGGATATTGGCCGTGCGGAAATCGACCGTCGTGTGCCGCGTTCAGCGGCAGAACGCGCTCAGCGCTATGCGCTGCGCAAAATGCTGGTCGACCCGAAACGCTTCAAAGCGCTGCTGGCCCTGGGGCAAACCTTCAAGCCTCTAGTGCCCGGCAAACTGCGTAGCAAAATGCCGCCCGCACCGGTCGATGCAGGCCAGCGACCCGACAGCCAGCGCCATGCCCGCAAGGTGCTGATCCTGGAAGGCTGCGTGCAGCCAGGCCTGTCGCCCAACACCAATGCAGCCACGGCGCGCCTGCTTGACCGTCTGGGCATTAGCGTCACACCGATTAGTGAAGCTGGCTGCTGTGGTGCTATCGACTTTCACCTCAATGCCCAAGAGGCGGGCCGCGAGCGGATGCGCGCCAATATTGATGCCTGGTGGCCGCAAATCGAGCAGGGCGCGGAAGCCATCGTGCAAACCGCCAGCGGCTGCGGCGCCTTCGTCAAAGAGTATGCCGACATGCTCAAGGACGACCCCGCCTACGCTGAAAAGGCCAAAAAAGTCAGCGCACTGGCAAAGGATATCGTCGAAATACTGCGCGACGAGCCGCTGGAAGCGCTGCAGCTTAAAGAGCACCAGCGTTTAGCGTTCCACTGCCCCTGCACGCTGCAGCACGCCCAGAAGCTCAACGGCGCAGTGGAAGGCGTGCTTAGCAAACTCGGCTTTGCACTCACGCCCGTGAAAGATGCCCACCTGTGCTGCGGCTCGGCAGGCACCTACTCGGTCACACAGCCAGAGCTCGCCACTCAGCTGCGCGATAACAAGCTGAATGCGCTAGAAGCAGGCAACCCTGAGGTGATTGTGACCGCCAACATCGGCTGTCAGACCCATCTCGCCAGCGCCAACCGCACGCCGGTACGCCACTGGGTAGAAGTCGTAGACGCTGCCCTGGTATAACCCTGTACACTCGCTGCGCTTTCACAACGTATTAACGGTTGGGCGCAGCGCTTTCATCCCTATGATAAGAAGGATCCTTTGATGCAAACCAAAGCTGTTTTAGGCCAAGCCGACGTTATCCAAGTCCTCGACGCCGCACAGAAAGAAGCTGACAACAACAGCTGGCCGGTCACCATCGCCGTCACCGACGATGGCGGCCACCTGCTGGCACTGCGCCGTTTAGACGGTGCTGCCCCGTTCAGCGCCGATGTCGCTACCCAAAAAGCGCGTAGCGCGGCCCTGGGTCGTAAAGAGACCCAAGTGTTTGAAGAGATGATTAACGGTGGCCGCACGGCGTTTGTCTCTGCGCCGCTACAGGGTCTGCTATCTGGCGGCGTGCCGATCATCGTGGATGGCCAAGTCGTCGGCGCTGTTGGCATTTCTGGCGTCAAGCCAGATCAAGACGTGCAAATTGCCAAAGCAGGCGTCAGCGCAATCGCCTAACGCTTCCATAGCAAGTAACAAAAGCAAGTAACAGCACCGTGCAGCTCATTGACTGCACGGTGCTGTTAGCGTGTTATGTACGCGCAATAAAAAAGCCCGAATCTATGATTCGGGCTTTTTTGGAATTTTTTCGGCTTTATCTTAATGACTGCCGACAGGTGCTTAATGGCGGACCGGACGAGACTCGAACTCGCGACCTCCGGCGTGACAGGCCGGCATTCTAACCGACTGAACTACCGGTCCACTGTAAGACACACTTACCATTTAAGGTATTTATTAAAGCGGTTCAGAGGCGCCAAAACATTCACTTAAATGGTGGGTGGTACTGGGTTCGAACCAGTGACCCCCAGCTTGTAAGGCTGGTGCTCTCCCAACTGAGCTAACCACCCGGGATATTGAAAGCTTATCGCTTATCAATATAACTACTTATATTAGTTATCGTGGCGGACCGGACGAGACTCGAACTCGCGACCTCCGGCGTGACAGGCCGGCATTCTAACCGACTGAACTACCGGTCCGAATAGCGATAACATAGTATGCAGATAAACATAATGATGGCGGACCGGACGAGACTCGAACTCGCGACCTCCGGCGTGACAGGCCGGCATTCTAACCAACTGAACTACCGGTCCGCATATACATCAGTTACTGCATCACGTTTCCAGGGCACCAAATAAATGGTGGGTGGTACTGGGTTCGAACCAGTGACCCCCAGCTTGTAAGGCTGGTGCTCTCCCAACTGAGCTAACCACCCGCTGGTCACGTGGCGCTGCATTCTACAGAAGCCTCTTGGAATGTCAACACGTTGTGTTTAAATTTTTGATTTAAACCAGCGTACTGCACGTTCTCGCGGCAACCGCTAACTGAGCGCGGACGAAGGATGCCGCAACTATGGCTGCTTCGTCAATCAAAACTTGCTGATTTACTCCAGAACTTCGTCGTGGCTTAAAATCATGGTCGCCATCGGTTAGCCAATGAACGTGTAGGGAGTCAGGTAAAGCGTAGTGGGCCACCTCATCACGAGAGCCAAACGGATCACGCTCACCTTGCAGAATCAGCATAGGCATAGAGATGTCAGGAAAATGATCGGTGCGAAGGGAGTCGGGCTTTTTGGGTGGGTGAAACGGATAGCCTGCCGCAATGACACCTGCGACACCTGCACAGCGATGCTGGCTGGCAAAGAGCGATGCCACACGCCCGCCCATGGATTTACCCCCAACCCACAAAGGCGAACCACTGCATGACGCCAGCAGGTCATACCAAGCAGCAAAGTGTTCCAGCGTTTTCTTGACGGGTGGCGGAGGCTGGCGCTTTGCTTCCTCGCTCATCTGCTGCATATAGGGGAAATCGATCGCCCACACTTGTAGCCTCTCACTGGCCAGCACCGCGGCAAATTGCCGCATAAACTCGGATAGGTGGCCTGCCCCGGCGCCATGGGCTAGCAGAATTCGCCCCAGCTCGGGGATGCCCGAGACGCTCACCGGGCCAACCCCTTCCACGAGAAACCGCTGAACAGCGGGGCTGGCGGGCCGTTCACGCAACGCCTCTGGGGTGATGGCCTCAAACCCAAGATCAGCGTAATAGGACACCCAGCCCTCCTAATAATTCAACGTTACATCCATTGGCGTGTTCAGCTTAGGGCGCGGCTGCGATAGAATCTAGGCCGGATCTTGACCTGCATCATCAAGCGGGTGGCCGCATCCGTGCAAAATGCCACGGGTTACCCCCTAACCGCGTTCGATGGGAACATGAAATGAGCACAGCATTGGAACACCCGACCTACAATTACAAGGTAGTTCGGCAGTTCGCGATTATGACCGTTGTGTGGGGCATTGTAGGTATGGCGCTTGGCGTTATCCTTGCCTCCCAACTGGTCTGGCCGCAGCTGAACCTCGGCCTACCTTGGACTAGCTTCGGGCGCCTGCGTCCGTTACATACTAACGCCGTTATCTTCGCCTTTGGTGGCTCAGCGCTTTTTGCGACGTCCTACTACGTCGTACAGCGGACCTGTCAGACACGGCTGTTCTCTGACAAGCTCGCAGCGTTTACCTTTTGGGGGTGGCAAGCGGTCATCCTGTCTGCAGTAGTAACGTTGCCGCTGGGCTACACCACTACTAAAGAGTACGCAGAGCTTGAGTGGCCGATCAATATACTGCTGGCAGTAGTATGGATCAGCTATGCGATCGTCTTCTTAATGACGATTAAGAAACGCACCACGTCGCACATTTATGTGGCGAACTGGTTCTTTGCTGCGTTTATTCTGACCGTTGCCGTTCTACACATTGTTAATAACGCCGCACTTCCCGTCACGCCTATGTACTCCACCTCGATTTACGCAGGTGCTGTCGACGCCATGGTGCAGTGGTGGTATGGCCATAATGCGGTCGGCTTCTTCTTGACCGCAGGTTTCTTGGGCATGATGTACTACTTCGTACCGAAGCAGGCAGAGCGTCCGATCTACTCCTACCGTCTGTCTATCGTCCACTTCTGGGCGTTGATCATGATCTACATGTGGGCAGGTCCTCACCACCTGCACTACACCGCGCTACCCAACTGGGCGCAGTCACTGGGTATGATTATGTCGATCATTCTGCTGGCACCTTCCTGGGGTGGCATGATCAACGGCATGATGACCCTGTCAGGCGCTTGGCATAAGCTGCGCACCGACCCAACGCTGCGCTTCCTGGTAGTAGCTCTGTCGTTCTACGGCATGTCGACCTTTGAAGGCCCGATGATGGCGATCAAGACCGTCAACGCGCTGTCGCACTACACCGACTGGACCATTGGGCACGTACACGCTGGCGCACTTGGCTGGGTAGCCATGATCACCATCGGCTCCATGTACCACCTGATCCCGCGGGTCTTCGGTCGCACCGAAATGTACTCCGTCAGCCTGATCGCCGTGCACTTCTGGCTGGCCACCATCGGTACCGTACTGTACATCGCCGCCATGTGGGTCAACGGCATCATGCAGGGCCTGATGTGGCGCGCCATCAACGCCGACGGCACGCTGATGTACACCTTCGTGGAGTCTGTTGAAGCCAGCGGCCCCGGCTACATTGTCCGCATGATTGGCGGCCTTTTCTGGGTAACCGGCATGCTGATTATGGCGTTCAACGTGTACATGACCGTCAAGCGTCGTGAAGCCATCAGCCTCACTGCGCCGCAAGCCGCTTAAACCGGGGAAGTTCAGACCAATGAAACATGAGATTGTCGAAAAGAACGTTGGCCTACTCGCCGTCTTGATCCTGGTTGCGATCAGCTTTGGCGGCCTGGCCGAAGTTGTGCCACTGTTCTTTCAAAAGGATACGACGGAGCCCGTGGAGGGGCTGCGCCCGCTAAGCGCGCTGGAGCTGGAAGGTCGAGACATCTACCGCCGCGAAGGCTGCGTGGGCTGCCACTCCCAGATGATTCGCCCGTTCCGCGCCGAAACCGAGCGCTACGGCCACTACAACGTTGCTGGTGAGCAAGTATACGAGCACAACTTCCTGTGGGGCTCCAAGCGTACTGGGCCAGACCTGGCGCGCGTAGGTGGTCGTTACAGTGATGATTGGCACCGTGCCCACATGTACAACCCGCGCGATGTCGTGCCCGAGTCCATCATGCCGGCTTACCCCTGGCTGTTCGAGCGCACCCTGGATGGCGAAGCGACACCGCGCAAGATGCGTGTGCTGCGTCAGCTGGGCGTTCCCTACACCGATGAAGATATCGCCAACGCCACCGCCGAAGTACGCGGCCAGCAGGAAATCACTGCGCTGGTGGCCTATCTACAACAGCTAGGAACCGTGCTCGAGGGCACTCGTTAAGTTATGGATACGGGAACTTTCCGCGGCCTTATCACGCTGATTTTGATCGTCGCTTTTATCGGTATCTTTTTCTGGGCCTACTCCAAGCGTCGCAAGCCAGACTTCGACGAAGCGGCTAACTTGCCCTTTGCCGACGATGATGAGAAGCCGACCCGTGACAAGCATGCTTCGACAGAACACGAAGCGGATTCCCGCCACGACAGGGGAGATAAGAATAGATGAATAATTTATGGGGTGACTCCCTATCCAGCTTCTGGAGCGCCTGGATTATTGTCGTCACGCTGGGCACGATCGCTCTGAGCGTTTGGATTTTGTTAGCCAACCGCCGGACCGACAAAACCCCAGATGCTGATGGCAATATCGAAACCACTGGCCACGCGGCTGACGGCATTGAAGAGTATGACAACCCGCTTCCGCAGTGGTGGTTTAAGCTCTTTATCCTGACCGTCGTATTTGCCCTTGGCTATCTGGTGCTCTACCCAGGCCTGGGCAACTACGCAGGCATACTGGGCTGGTCCCAGGAGAGCCAGTGGGAAGAGGAAGTGGCCGACGCGGAAGACCGCTTCACGCCGATCTTTGCCCAGTACCAGGAAGTGCCGATTCCAGACCTCGCGCAGGATGCCGAAGCCATGCAGGTGGCAGAGCGTATCTTCTTGAACAACTGCGCCGTATGTCATGGCTCGAATGCCCAGGGCGGCTACGGCTTCCCCAACCTGACCGACGACGACTGGCTCTACGGCGGTGAACCGGAAAACATTCTGACCACGCTGAACAATGGCCGTAACGGTCTGATGCCGTCCTGGCAGCAGCTCGGTGAGAACAATATCGAAAACCTGACTCAGTACGTACTGTCGCTCTCCGGTGAAGAGCATGATGCAGAGCGTGCCGCCAGCGGTGAAAGCACCTTCCTGGCAGCGTGTGCGGCGTGTCACACCCCCAGCGGAACAGGCAATATCGCACTTGGTGCGCCTAACCTGACCGACGACGTGTGGCTCTACCTAGCACCCGGCCAGGGCGTTGACGACTCCATTCGCCAAACGCTGCGTAACGGTCGTAATGGCCACATGCCTGCCCAGGCAGCCTACATTGGTGAAGAGCGTGTTCACCTCGTGGCCGCTTACGTGTACAGCCTACGTTTCAACGACTAACCCCGTTGATAGGCGTTTAACGCCAGCGTGTACGAAGG
This sequence comes from Halomonas sp. Ps84H-12, assembly GCF_024124725.1. Taxonomy (NCBI): domain Bacteria; kingdom Pseudomonadati; phylum Pseudomonadota; class Gammaproteobacteria; order Oceanospirillales; family Halomonadaceae; genus Halomonas; species Halomonas sp. Ps84H-12. The sequence continues at coordinate 68,433 of NZ_JAMXSJ010000017.1, forward strand.
GGTGCGGTTACATACCGCACCCTTTCTACATCCAGCATCCGCTCAGCCACCCGGCTATCCGTTACACTATTGTTTAGCAATGTGTGTATAGCGATTCGACATACAGCGACGCGATCTCCTTCACCAATGAAGGTTGCGTGAGCCAGGCTATCGTCCACTCCTGCCTATTGAGCTGCGATCACCGCCATGGAAAAAATACCTAGCCACGATATTACGCCGCCAACCGTTGGGCACCACACGCCGGGAGACACCACCACGCAAGAGATGTACGCCAAGCGGCGGCATATCTACGTGCGGGAGATCAAAGGGCTGTTTCAAAAGGTACGACGCAGCGCGAACTGGGCGCTAATGATGGGGTTCTTTCTGCTGCCCTGGTTAAACTGGGGCGACCGCCCTGCGGTGTGGTTTGACTTAGCGGGCCGAGAATTTCATATCTTTGCCGCCACGTTTTACCCTCAAGAGTTTGTTCTTCTGTCGTGGCTGCTGATTATTTGCGCCTTTGGGCTATTTTTTATTACCGTTTTTGCGGGGCGGGTATGGTGCGGTTACACCTGTCCGCAAAGTGTTTGGACATTTCTCTTTATCTGGCTTGAACACCGGATCGAAGGCTCGCGCAACCAGCGCATAAAGCTAGACAACCAACCGATGAATGCCAATAAAGCCTGGCGTAAGGGCGCGAAGCATACCGCTTGGCTGCTGATCGCTCTGGCAACCGGTGTGACGTTTGTAGGCTACTTTACGCCGATTCGTGAACTTGTCATGGAGCTTCCCACTCTAGAAGCCCACGGCTGGTCCTATTTTTGGGTTGGGTTCTTTTTAGTCTTTACCTACCTCAACGCAGGCTGGCTGCGTGAGCAGGTATGTATTTATATGTGCCCCTACGCCCGCTTCCAGTCGGTCATGTTTGATCGCGATACGCTGATCGTCTCTTACGACGAAGCGCGAGGCGAGCCACGTGGTAGACGTAAGAAATCACTTAGCCATACGCAAGCGCGAGAAGCGGGCTTGGGAGACTGTATCGACTGCGAACTCTGTGTGCAGGTCTGCCCCACCGGCATTGATATACGCGACGGCCTGCAATACGAGTGCATCACATGCGCCGCTTGCATCGATGCCTGCGACAGCGTGATGGATAAAATGGGCTACCCCAGAGGACTTATTCGCTACACCACTGAAAACGCGCTGGAAGGCAAGAAAAGTCATATTCTTCGCCCGCGCTTGATTGGCTATTTCGTTGCTTTGGTGGTGATGATGGCGACTTTTGCCTGGGCAGTTAATGACCGTACCCCGATGAGCTTTGACGCTGAGCGCGAGCGTACTCAGCTCTACCAAATGACCCGTGACGGGCAGATCAGCAACGTCTACAGCCTGACTGTGCGCAACCTGGACTCCCAAGATCACACCTATGATATTAGCGCGGCAGGCTTACCTAATTTGCAGTTGGATAACACCTCGCTGCGTGTACCTGCGGGTGAATCACGCACTCAGGTGATTACCGTACTGGCCGACCCAGCGTCGTTAAGCGAGCCCAGCCACGCGATTACGTTTACGCTGCAGGCGCAGCAAGATGAGCAAATTCGCCAGACCCGCGAAACGCGGTTCTTGAGCGACATTAGGAGATAAATGCGTCATGTCAGACACCTCGATTCCGCCCTGGTACAAACAGTTTTGGCCGTGGTTTTTACTAGGGCTGCTGTTTTCGTCCATCCTATTTAGTACTGGCTTCGCCATCATGTCGATCAAGAGCTACGACGGCATGGTGGTCCAGGAGGATTACTACGAGCACGGTAAAGCTATTAACATGGTGCTGGCGAAGCAGGAGCGCGCGCGCGAACTCAATTTGAGCGCCGACCTGCGCATCGACCCACTGACTAGTGATATTGTGATCGACCTTGCTGGCGATGCTCGTCCGGATAAACTCTATTTAGATCTCATCTTCCCCACCGAAGATGACCGTGATCAATCCTTCGTACTAGAACACGTGCGCGAAGGCCGCTATATCACTCAGGGGCCGGATAATTTGCGCTACCGCTGGTACCTACAGATTCAGCCCGTGCAAGGCGATGACGCCGAGTGGCGCCTGATCGGCGAAGCCCGCTTCCCCAATGAAACGAGCGTTGCCCTTCTGCCCGGAGGGCGGTCAGAGAGCGAATGAGCACTAAAGCGCTAAGCTGCTACCACTGCGGAAGCCCGGTGCCCGACGGGGCACCGTGGCGTATCGTCATTGATGACACGTCCCACTCTTTATGCTGCCCCGGCTGCGAAGCCGTGGCCCATGCCATTGTCGACGGCGGATTAGAGAGCTACTACCGCTACCGTACCGAACTGCCTGAGCGCCCCGATGAGCGTCAAGCTGCAAAAGCGGATACTTGGTCGGTATTTGACGACCCTGGCCTACAGTCGCAGTTTGTTCATCCGGATGGCGATGAGGGCCACGTTAGGGCAACGCTTGCCGTAGAAGGGATTACCTGTGCCGCCTGCGCCTGGCTTATCGAGCACCGATTGAACGCGCTTGAAGGCGTTGTCTCCAGCGCGGTGAATCTGACCCATCACCGCCTGCGGGTTTCCTGGGACCCAAACGTAGTAAAGCTATCGCAGCTATTCGCTGAACTTGCCGCGATTGGTTACGATGCTCAGCCCTATGAACCCGACCAAGCCCAGACGCGGCTGCAGCATGAAGAGCGCATGAATGTGCGCCGCTTAATAGTGGCGGCGGTCGGGATGATGCAGGTGATGATGTTCTCCATCCCCATTTATGTGTCGGGGCCTGGGGAACTCAGTGAAGACTTCTTTGCGCTGTTTCACTGGCTCTCGTTCGCTCTGGCAACGCCGGTGGTGTTCTTTTCAGCGCAGCCATTCTTCCGTAACGCCCTGCGCGACCTAAAAACGGGCGTGCTAGGCATGGATGTTCCCGTCTCACTGGCCATCGGCGGTGCCTATCTGGCCAGCAGCTATGCCGTTCTGTTCAACGTTGGCGAGGTCTATTTTGACTCCGTCGCCATGTTCACCTTCTTCCTACTGTTTGGCCGCTACGTGGAAGGACGCGCTAGGCGGCGCAGCGGCCATAGCGGCAATGCGCTTAGTGGCGTGCTACCGGTGTCTGCTACACGGCTGGAAGCTGACGGCAGCGAACGCATTCTGCCCGCTAGCGAGCTTGCCCCAGGCGACCGCGTACTTATCAAGCCCGGCCATGGCGTCCCCGCCGACGGTATTATCGAAGATGGCGAGTCTAGCCTGGACGAGTCGATGCTGACCGGCGAGTACCTGCCCGTCACCCGCCGAGTGGGCGAACAGGTGGTAGGTGGCAGCCAAAACATGGAAAACCCGCTCACGGTGCGGGTTACTCATGCAGGCAACAATGCACGCGTGGCGGGCATTGTGGATTTAACCGACCGCGCCTTTGCCAGCCGCCCACGTTTGGCGCAAATGGCGGCGCGCATGGCCCACCTGTTTGTACTGCGCCTGCTGGTGGTCACCGCTTGCGTGACCGTGGCGTGGTGGTTTATCGACCCTTCCCGCATGCTTTGGGTGCTGCTCTCCGTTCTAGTGGTGACCTGCCCCTGTGCGCTGGCACTCGCCACCCCAACGGCTCTCACGGCAGGGCATGGACAGCTGCGCCAGCGTGGCGTGCTGATCACCCGCGCCGATGCCATCGAATCACTTTCTAACGCCACGCGGGTGATTTTTGACAAAACCGGCACGCTCACCCGTGGCGAGATGCAGCTCACCCAAACCTGCCCGTTAAACGAGCAAAGTAGCGAACAGCTACGGGCCATTGCCGCCGCGCTGGAAGCCCACTCCGAGCATCCCATTGCCCGCGCGTTTCGCCCGTTCCGCGATGCCACACTGCAGGCGCGTCAGGTGAAAAGCGTCACCGGCAGCGGGCTAGAAGGCGTGCTTAACGGCACAACGTGGCGCTTGGGCAAGCCCGATTTTGCAACGACCGAGCCACTCACGCCGCCCAGCGCCGGGCAGTGGCTGCTGCTGAGTGAAGATAGCGCCCCGCGGGCCTGGTTTAAGCTCCACGACGGTATCCGTGAAGATGCTGCGCAAACCGTAGCCGCCCTGCAGGCCAGAGGGCTTAACGTTGAGTTACTGTCAGGCGATACGCAGGAAGCCGTAGAGAGCTTAGCCGAGCAGCTCAACATCACCACCTGGCACGCGGGCAAATCACCAGAAGGTAAGCTGGAGCGGCTGCGTGAACTGCAGGCGCAGGGCGAACGTGTGGTCATGATTGGCGACGGCATTAACGATGTACCCGTGCTCGCCGGTGCCGATGTGGCCATTGCCATGAATGGCGCCACCGACTTGGCACGCACTCGGGCCGATGCGGTCTTGCTCAGCCCACGCTTAATACGTATTTTCGAGGCCATCGAGATTGCCAGCGCCACTCGGCGCATCATGCGCCAAAATATGATTTGGTCGGTTTGCTATAATTTCTCTGCGCTTCCCCTGGCCGCGATGGGGCTGGTACCGCCTTGGTTGGCGGCGATCGGTATGTCGCTAAGCTCTCTCTTCGTGGTAGGTAATGCGCTGCGCCTCACGCGCTGGCGTACCTCACCCGCTCCTCAGATAGCCCCAGCCACACCGGTGACCGTATGACCATTCTCTACCTACTGATTCCGCTGTCGCTGATTCTGTTGGGGCTGGCAGTGTGGGCGTTCTTCTGGGCCGTGAAGAATGACCAGTTCGACGACTTGGAAGGCCCTGCCCATCGCATTCTGTTCGACGACGATGAGAACGATCTCACCCCCGAACAGCGCGCCGAGCGCAAAAAAGGTACCAAGCCACCCCGTGACCGTGAGCCACCGCCGTGAACCCGACCGGACTTGACCTGCCGCCGTTGATGGCGGCGTTTGTGTTTGGCCTGATGGGGGGTGCTCACTGCATTGGCATGTGCGGCGGCATCATGAGTGCGCTCACCTTTGCCGTGCCGCCCAGCATGCGCCACCCAGCTCGCATGGGGGGATTGCTGCTCAGCTATAACACGGGCCGTATCCTGAGCTATATGACGGCAGGGGCCTTGGTGGCCGCGCTCGGCACCTTAGTATCGCTGTCACCTCAGGCGCGTATCGCGCTGCAGGTCGTCGCGGCGGTGATGCTGATCCTAATGGCGCTGTATATCGCCAACTGGTGGAAAGGGCTATTGAAAGTCGAAGCCGTGGGGCGCAGGCTATGGCGCTTCATCGAACCCGTCGGGCGGCGTTTGATGCCCGTGGTTCACCTGCCGCAAGCCTTTGCGCTCGGTGCCCTGTGGGGCTGGCTGCCTTGTGGGCTGGTGTACTCGATGCTCGCCTGGAGCTTGGCCATCGCCGACCCGCTACAAGGGGCGCTATTGATGGGGGCCTTCGGCCTGGGAACGCTGCCTGCCCTGTTAGCCACGGGTCTGGCCGCCCGCCAGCTCAGCCAGTTAATTCGTCACCCGGCGACTCGTAGCCTTGCGGCGCTGACGATTATCGGTTTTGCCCTGTGGCAGCTTTGGGCGCTGATGCCCCATGCCGGGCATTAAGAGCTTACCCATCAAACTCCTCTAGACAATACTCAATATAAACATCCTATCGCTTGATATAGCTCAACGCTTTCCCTTCTACGCTGACGTAGCATTCCAACACGCGTTCGAGCTGCGAAGCTCGTCGCTTATGTTGATCGGTTCTTGCTTTGCCCTGCTACTTAGGAGCGCTCCTTATGCCCGTTCATGCCACTGCTGCTCTCGCTCACCCTATTTCCGCAGCGGTTGAGGCCACCGCCTGGGATGACGCCCTGATACGCCGCTACGACACCAGCGGCCCTCGCTACACCTCATACCCTACAGCACTCTCATTTCACGACCAGTTCACCGCTGACGATATGACCCAGGCGCTTGAACGCAGCAATGCCAGCCAAAAGCCGCTCTCACTTTATGTTCATGTACCCTTTTGTCGCAAAATCTGTTTTTACTGCGCGTGCAATAAAATCGCCACGAAAAATACAGCCCTCGCAGAGCCCTACTTGTCTCGGCTGGATCGAGAAATGGTGCTGACCTCCCGGCATCTTGATACAAAGCGGCCAGTGCAGCAGCTGCACTGGGGCGGCGGCACGCCGACGTTCTTAACCCTGGCGCAGATGAGCGATTTAATAGACCGCCTGGATGCACGGTTTGGCTTATCGAGCGCACCGGACCGCGACTACGCTATTGAAATTGACCCACGCGAAGCGGATGTCTTTACCCTGCGCCACCTGCAGTCGCTGGGCTTTAATCGCTTAAGCCTGGGCGTTCAGGATCTCAACCCACAGGTGCAGGCAGCGATTAATCGCGTGCAGCCACGGGTGCTCACTGAAACCTTGATGGATGAGGCGCACCGGCTTGGTTTTCGCTCGCTCAACCTCGATTTAATTTATGGCCTGCCCTTTCAAACCGAGCAAAGCTTCGCTGATACCCTAAGCCAAGTGATTGAACTGGGCCCGGCACGGCTGTCGGTCTTTAACTATGCCCATATGCCAACCCGCTTTGCGCCCCAACGACGTATTAATGAAGCCGACCTGCCCAGCGCGGATGAAAAACTGGCTATTTTGCGTACCACTATTGAGATGCTGACCCAAGCGGGCTATGTACATATTGGTATGGATCACTTTGCTCGCCCAGAGGACAGCTTGGCTCAGGCACAGCGCTACGGTACGCTGCAGCGCAACTTCCAGGGCTACTCAAGCCATTCCCAGTGCGACTTGATTGGTTTGGGGGTGTCGGCTATTTCTCGGGTAGATGACGTTTACGCACAAAACCCCACTCAGCTGTCCCACTATGAAGCTGCCTTAGATGAAGGTAGGCTAGCGACCGTAAAAGGGTTACTCTTAAATAAGGATGACCTAATGCGCAGAGAGGTGATTGAGCGCTTAATGTGCGATATGGCCATTGACCTTGAAGCAATAGGCCAGCGTTGGCAGATAAATGCCGCTGACTACTTTTCAACCGCTCTTGAACGGTTGAAAACCGCCGAGCAGGATGGCCTGCTAGTGCGCCAAGGCCTCTATTTACAAGCTACGCCCACCGGACGGCTGTTGATTCGGCACTTAGCCATGGCCTTCGATAATCACCTGCAACATCAGGGCAACCAACGCTACTCGAAGATTTTATAAGCGTATCGAGACACCTACCCCCTGCGCCTATGATGGCTAATAAAAAGGGAGCACCACATGTCATATCCTGCCAGCCAACGACGTTCACTGCTGCAAGAGGCGCGCTGCCAAACCTGTAGCCTAAGCTCGCTGTGCCTACCGCTTGCCCTAGAGCTTGAGGATATGAGCCAGTTCGATGCGATTATCCGCCGCCGCTCGCCGTTGAAAAAAGGCGAGCGGCTGTTTCGCCAAGGAGATCCTTTCACCAGCGTTTACGCGGTGCGCTCTGGCAGCTTGAAGCAGGTGACTAGCGAAGGGAATGGCAACGACCAGCTCACCAATTTCTTTCTACCCAGCGAGCTGGTGGGTCTGGATGGGATTGACGAAGAACACTACCCCGGCACCGTGATTGCCCTGGAAACCACCACGGTATGCGAAATTCCGTTTGACCGTTTGGACTCGCTCTCCGAGGAGCTGCCCGAACTGCGCGGCCAGCTTTACCGCAGCATGAGCAAGGAACTACGAGACGACCGGCGGATGATGCGTTTACTGTCACGCAAAACTGCCGATCAGCGGCTGGCCAGCTTTTTGATTACACTTTCTGACCGTTTTCGGCGCCGGGGCTACTCCCCCTATAGCTTCCGGCTTTCCATGTCACGGGCAGATATGGGCAACTATCTAGGCCTCGCGGTGGAGACGGTTAGCCGTATTCTTAGCCGCTTTCAGCAGCAAAACGTGGTGGCCGTCTCCGGGCGCGAGGTCAATATTTTGGATATGCAGCGCCTCATCACCCTAGCTGAAGAGGAAGCCCAGGCGGTTAACTCACGTTAAACGCCTGAATGCGCCCTTCCATCAATGCGGCCTGCTTCGCTTCCAGACCGGCAAAATCAAACAGCTCACGGTCGGCAAGCTGCGAAGGGGCAACGTTGGTCACCGCTTTGAACATACTCTCCAACCGGCCGGGGTGTTTTTTATCCCACTCCGCCAGCATCTCTTTGACAACCTGGCGCTGCATATTGGGCTGAGAGCCGCACAGGTTGCAGGGAATGATCGGAAACTCCATCAGCCTTGAAAACTCCGCAATATCCGCCTCTTTGCAGTAGGCCAGCGGGCGAATCACGATGTTTTTACCATCATCCGAGAGCAGCTTCGGTGGCATGGCTTTTAAGGTGCCGCCAAAGAACATATTGAGAAACAGCGTCTCCAGGATATCTTCCCGGTGGTGACCCAAAGCAATTTTGTTGGCCCCAATCTCCTCGGCAAAGCCATACAACGAACCACGCCGCAGCCTTGAGCAGAGTGCGCAGGTGGTTTTACCTTCCGGGGTTTTCTCCTTCACCACCGAGTAGGTATCACGCTCCAGAATGTGATATTCCACGCCTTGCTTATCCAGGTACTGGGGCAACACGTGTTCTGGGAAACCTGGCTGCTTCTGATCCATATTGACCGCTACCAGGGAAAAATTAACCGGTGCGTTGCGCTGTAGGTTGCGTAGAATCTCCAGCATCGTATAGCTATCTTTACCACCAGAGAGACACACCATGACCCGATCGCCATCCTCGATCATGTTGTAATCGATGATGGCGTTCCCTACTTCGCGCCGCAGGCGTTTTTGCAACTTGTTGAATTCACGCTTCTGCTTGGCATCCTGCAGCTCATGCTGCTGGACAAGGGGCTCGTCAGACGCGCTGTCTGACGAAGTGGGGTCAAAGTAGTCAGGTTGTAACATGATCGTCGCACTGCCGATGGGTGAAGGAGCAGCGCATATTCTAACAACACTACGAAGCTCTACCCAATACAAACCCTAGGCAGTTAACGCTATCTCGCGTTGAAGACGCAGATACAGCAACGCGCTGGCGGTGGCTTCGCTGACCACGCTGGGCCAGGTTAATGGGGGCAGGTTCCATCGGGTAAGCGCATCACCAAGGCAGCTGCTGGCTTCGATATGAGGATGCAGCCGCCGTAGCTGACGCCCGTGCAGCTTGGCAATATCCACCTGCGCGTTAGGCAGCCCGAATCCCAGCACGTTTCGAAACAGCCCATTAAGCGGCTCAATGGTGTTCTCTAATTGCCACCCGACTAACGGCCGATTGCCAATAAACTCCGCCAGCTCACTCAGACACTCAGCATCGGGAGAACGGGGCGAGTGCGTGGTATGCAACTGATGATGGCGTCGCAGAGTAGCAGGCGCCAGCGCCGGTGACGCGGCTAAGGTGGCCACCCACGTACGGCTGGTGTGCACTTGGCGCGGGCTTAGCACCACCGCCGCCACACTCAATACAGCGGGCTGAACGGCGCTTACCTGGCACGCCATGGCCACGGCCTCTTCCCCCATATAAGGCTGAAACAGCCAGGCATAGGGCGAGTCCGCCCAGCGACGGCGGTCGCTCTCACGCTGAAGCAGAGTGCGCAGTGAACCGCTGAACAGGGTCATATGTCGATCTAACAAGCGCATTCCGCTCACGAATACTCCAAATGGTAACGATGGGAAAGACGCTGCTTAAAGTCTTTCACGATGTGTAGGGCTTCACGCAACAAGTCCCGTTCTAGCGAAGAGAGCTCCTGAACGACCACTCGATTGGTGCGTTTAGGGTTGGCGTTATCCAACTCCTGAAGCTGCTGACGAAGGCGTAGCTCGGTAAACAGCGCCAGTGCCTCGCCTAGATCATCAGCAAAGCGGCGGTCAAGCCGCCCATCGGCGGCCAAGGCATCTAAGCGGTCCAAGGTAGAGGTCGCATTAATGCGCCGCTCAAGGGCCATCGTACGCACACCGTGGACTATCGGAAAAATACCGCCTTTTTTGATATCAATACCGTGCTGGGGCTTTTTCAGCGAGCCAAATAGCGTCAGCGGCGTCGAGAAGCGCAGTGCCGCCCGGGCAAAGTAAGAGAGCAGCAGTTCATCGTGGGAGCAGCGCTCAAACAGCGCTTCACGCACCTGATCCAGTAGCGCCGGATTACCCGCCACGCCGTGGGAGTCCAATAGAATCGCTAGTTTCATCAGGCTATCGCCATCTCGGGCATTGACCCACTTAGTGATATTGTTTTTCCACTGGGAAACCGTACCCACCCACTCTGGGTTAGACACCATGATATTGCCGGGGCAAGGTGGATAGCCTAGCTGGATTAGCGTTTCCGTTAGAGTGTTCATCTCCTCAGCCACCGTGGGCCACTGGCAATCATCAGCTAAGATCAACCCATTATCTTGATCGGTTGTAACTATTCAGCACCGGTTGGCTGAGTCGGGGCTTCTTGCTGCATGAAGGCTGGCACCTCCCCCGCAAACAGTTGCTCCAGTGCGGTATGCGCCGCTACCCCTTGCTTGACGGCGGTCGAGAGAAA
>NZ_JAMXSJ010000018.1:0-77580 GCF_024124725.1 Halomonas sp. Ps84H-12
GTAATGGGCGAGGGCCCTGGTGGAACGCCGGAGCCTCGCACATGAATCAGGCCCTACCTAGAAAGTGGTTTTATGATCAGGGCCTGATATCGATACTGGATACGGTAAGATGGCTCAAACGTTGTTCGTGAACCGCCGTGGTACGGAACCGTATGCCCGGTGGTGTGAGAGGACGGGGGAGGTGACTCCCCTTCCTACTCGATTTTGTTCACGGCTGTTTTTGATCGCGGTGTCTATGCTGAATACAGTGAATAGACAATGGATCGTTAAGGAGACGTACACAATGCAACCGGTACTAGCCTTTGATGTATACGGCACGCTAATTGATACCCAGGGGGTAACCGTTGAACTGGAACGCCGCCTAAGCGATGTCACCAAGGCAGGCGAGTTTGCCAAACGCTGGCGGGAAAAGCAGCTGGAGTACAGCTTCCGCCATGGCCTGATGGGGGCTTATGTGTCCTTTACCGAGTGCACGCGTGAAGCGCTGGTATTCACCGATCGAGCGCTACAAACCGGCCTTTCCGATAATGACCACGACCACTTAATGGCCGTTTATGCGGAGCTGCCTGCGTTCCCAGATGTGGTGCCTGCGCTGGACCAACTGCGCGATGCGGGCATCCGCTGCGTGGCCTTTTCCAACGGCACGGAAGAAGCTGTTAGCCAACTGCTGACTCGCGCAGGTGTGAGGAGTCATATGGATGTCGTGATCAGTGTCGATGAGGTAAAGCGCTTCAAGCCCGACCCCGCCGTTTATGCCTACCTACGCACGTGGCTAGAAACGCGCCCGGAAAACACCTGGCTGATCTCTAGCAACCCCTTTGATGTGATTGGTGCGGCCCACGCGGGCCTGCGTAGCGCCTGGGTACGCCGCCATTCGGACGCTCCCTTCGACCCCTGGGGCATTGAGCCGGATATGACGGTACCTGAATTAGAAACGCTGGCGGAACGGATGATGCGATAGGTTGGTATCTACCGCTATCGGCCCCATAATGGTGGGCAGAACCCTCCTTACATGGAACACAATATGTCGAAAAAAATCTACTGCATCGCTAGCTTCAAACCCAAGGCTGGTAAAGAGGAAGCCGTATTTAAAGCGCTACAGACGTTAGAACCCAATACGCACCGCGAAGATGCCTGCTTACACTACACGGTGACTCGCCAGATCGATAACCCGTTTGCCCAAGGCACTAGCTACCCGATTGTGTTCCATGAAATTTGGGCCAGTCGCGAAGAGTTTGAAGCCCACTGCCAGCGTAAAGAGATTCAAGACTTCTTCGCCAAGCACGTTGAGTCGCCCGATGGCGACATTGAAGACGCCAATGTATGCGTTTACACCGATGAACCGTGGAATTTCGACGCTCCCAAGGTGTAACCGCCTTCAGCGTGTAGAATAGGCGAACGAAAGAGAGCGACGACGGAGCCACCATGACCGAAAAGAAGATGAACGTTGAAAGCTTTAACCTGGATCACACCAAGGTGAAAGCGCCCTACGTACGTTTGGCCGATATTAAAGAGGGCCAGAACGGCGACCGTATCCACAAGTATGACCTGCGGATCTGCCAGCCCAACAAAGAGCACATGGAGATGCCCGCGCTGCACTCCCTGGAGCACTTAATGGCGGAAATGTCGCGCAACCATACCGATAAAGTGGTCGATATCAGCCCGATGGGCTGCCAGACCGGCTTCTATATCGCGTTGATCAACCACGATGATTACGACGATGTGCTGTCGATCATCGAGAAAACCCTCAACGACGTACTAACCGCCACCGAAGTGCCCGCTTGCAACGAAATGCAGTGCGGCTGGGCCGCCAGCCACAGCCTGGAAGGCGCTCAGGAACTCGCCAAAGGCCTGTTAGCCAAGCGCAGTGAGTGGACGGAAGTGTTTGCTTAAACAGCCTTGAGTCGATTCAGAACGCAAAACGCCCCCGTCTGGGGCGTTTTAGTGTGAGCTTGAAAAACTGAAGGCACCTAACGCTGTGTTGACTAAAAAGGTGCTGAAACTGCCTTGAGAATGCTGTGTTGTCCAAGTTGCTCTGGTAGCACACGTGCTGAGTACTCACCCTCTATTTCTTGGCAAATCTCTCGGTATGCTTGCAATTTAGGGCCTTTTTGTACCTTCGGTGCCTGACTAATAAACACCATATCGTCAGGGTTATGGCCAGAAATTTTAAGGCGGCGTAAATGCGCTAGCCACTTATCACCCTTCTCAATAATTTTGCTGGCGTCATCCAAATCAAAACTGATGGGTTTGATGGCCTGTCGTATGTGTGCGCCTTCCTGCCAGACGAACGGCAACTTTACGCGCACGATATCGTTTCCCAGCGTTTGCTCTGTGTAACGACGGTTCAGCGATTTTAGCCATTGCGTGACATCTTTGGTGAGCTGTTCTTCTGGTGATGCTACGTGCTTAAAATCATGATGAACATAGCGGTTGAATAGCTCATCCAGCGCTGCTTGTGGGTCTTTGGCGGCGAGCGTGCCTGGCCTGCTAAAGCGAAACATGGCTTCACGAGGCTCTATTAAATCTTTGAAAATGCGCAGCTGCACCTCAGGTTGGCCTTGGTGCTGGTTGGCTAGATCAACCGTCCTCTTGAGCTCTGTGACGAAATGTTGGCGTGCCTGAGTAAACACTTTTGCTGGCAGTTTATCGAAAAATTGTGTGATGCGTTTGCGAGCAACGGTTTCAACGCGTTGAAGGAACACGCCGTTATTGCAGAGCATGATGATTCCCAGGTTCGCGAACTCACCCGTATCTAGGTAGGGCTGAAAGCGCAGTACTGCATAATTACAAATAATGGCGCTCATATCAGGCTCCAGAAGGAAGGATCGCGTAACCGTGCTAATAGATTGAAGCGCTCTGCCAGTGAGGGGTGTATCTCTGAGGTGTCATCGTCTATATCGTGATAGAGCCACTCCAGAGGAATCGAATCGATGATCATATCCCAATCGTTCAGGGCCGCGTCAAGCACCGCCTCGTGGCGTGCGCGTACTTCCAGGTCCGCAAAACATGCACGTTGATGGCTAAATACATGATTTTCAAAATCGCCGTTACCGTTGATAGGGTCGAAAGCTAGATTATGATCAATCACTACCAAACCGTTCACTGAGCTCCATAGCAGGTTGACGTTGCCTCCTTGAGCGCTCAGGCGACGATCCTCATTGTTAACCCACATATCGAATAGCAAAAGCCGCTGCTGAATCACTTCATCGACTTCTGAGATTTGTGAAAAAAGCAGATCCTGGCTATGCGCAGCGACCTTAGAAGCGAATGCTAGCCCGCCTTTCAGATCGGAGGCGCGAGGCTCCATGGAAAAATCTAGCATGCCTGCTGGAAATCGCATCAAAGCGTACTCAGCGATAGGTAATTCACACCGCCGTGCCAATTCAGCGCAAATGAGTTCAGCGACCAATGACGGTTGGCCAACGCCATGGATACCTTTGACCACGTACTGCTCATCCATAACATCACGCACAATAAATGGCTGAGTGCGGCCTTGAGTTGATTGGCGCAGAATCTCCTTGGCTTCTACGATGCGGGGCTTTTCCATCATCACCTCACCAGCCGCCAGTGGTCGTCGTCCTGCTGGGCTTGGCCGAGGGCGGCCAGCGCGGAGAGTACCTCGTTGACGCCTTTTAGCGGTTTGCGTTTGAACTGGGCGGCTAGGCTTTCCGCGCTGTGGGGGCTTTGGGCGAGCATGTCCCGCAGCAGCGTGACCTGGGTGGCGAGGTCTTTGGGCCAGGTGGCTTTTGTTTTGTCGGCGGCTGGGGCGCTGGCCTCAGCCGTGGTGCTTTGCAGCTCTTTTTGGGTGGGGGCGGCTTCTTCTGGAGCTTGGTAATCCGGGCGTAGCCAGCGCACCTTGCCTTGCGCTTCTTCTGCGGCGCGCTGTTTGTTGAGCGCCACTAGGCGCATTAGTAACTCTTCTTCGGCTTCTGCCTGGGCGGCGGGTTTACCCGGCAGGGGCGTGGTGGCACCGGGCAAGCCCACAAGTGCTTTTGCCAAGTCATCCCAGCCGTAGGCGTTAAATACCGCGCGGTCTAAGGCGTCGTGGTCGGCAAGCAGGGTGCTGACCAAGCCTTGTTGGTTGATGGTTTGCTCTTTGGCGTTGAGTTCTTCGCCTGCGCGCAGCTTCTCCATCACGTTGTACATACCGGTAAGCGTGAGTGTGGGGTGCTCGGCCTGCTGACGCTTGCGGTGAGCGTCGATCTGCTCGGCCAGTTGGCCGATCTTCGCCGCCTGCTCGTCGGTCAGTTCTGGGAAAGGGAAGGTCTCGAAACAGCGGGTTTTGTTATAACGAACATCGCCTACGTACATCCCAAGTGAGCCACCATTGGCATTGGCCCACCGAAAGTGCATACGGCTCGATAAGACTCCTAGACACGTAGGATTATCAATAGCGATATTTACCAGCATATTATCTGGAAGAATATCAGCATCTAAGAAGGTAAAAAGACGATGTTTCGCCGTTTCTACCGTGGCGATGTAGCGGGGAAGGCCATTAGCATAACGACGCCAATCTTTTCTCGCTTCACCGAAAATCCACCAATTATTACGATAAGTGGCACGCTTGTTCTGGTCTCGCTCAGGCTTAACGCGTTCGAATATCCATTGATAAACAGACGGGAACTGCCGCTTTACCTCGTCGGCGGTTAGACCGAAAAGGTCTATTACTTTGACGCCACGTGGAGTTTGGGTGAGGTCTCGACCGTTGCGGTAATTGCGGATTACCTGCTTAAGAGTTGGGTTGTTATCCAGGCCAAGCTGGTTGGCTTCTTCTGGAGTTACAATAAAGCCAGCCCCATGTAATTTCACACCGGGTGAGCTAATTTCTTGGTTGGCTTTCAGAAATTGCGCCCCTGCCACAT
Source organism: Halomonas sp. Ps84H-12 (assembly GCF_024124725.1). Lineage (NCBI taxonomy): Bacteria > Pseudomonadati > Pseudomonadota > Gammaproteobacteria > Oceanospirillales > Halomonadaceae > Halomonas > Halomonas sp. Ps84H-12. The sequence continues at coordinate 4,866 of NZ_JAMXSJ010000018.1, forward strand.
CCGCCCCAATACTCAAATCGGCAAACACCTTACCCTCGCGGCGGCTTAGTGCCACATTGCGGGCTTCGCGGCTTTCATCGCTGTTTTCATTAGTCACTTGCTGTAGCAGCCCCGGCGCTTCGCCTGCGCGGCCTACGGTCATGGCGATACGCACGGCGGCACCGTCGTTGCCATCGACCCAGGGGTGGTCGGGAATCGCGAAGGTGAGCGAAAGTGGCTTTTTAGCATCGTTTAAATGTGGTTCCAGTACGCGGCGGTTGAAGGTTTGGCGCAGGCTGTTGGTGGTAATAAAGCCAAACTGTTGAGCGTGGCCGTTGCGCACCGCCTCGGCGGCAATGTGCCACCAGTACATCACAAAATCGGCAGATTCCGGCACCGTGCCTTTAAATACCTGACGCACGGCGTCTACATAGCCATCGCCGAGGGCGCGGCGCATGGTAGAGGCCCCAATAAACGGCGGGTTGCCGACAATGTAATCCGCTTCTGGCCACTCGGCACGCCTGGGGTTGTGGTAGCGGTACACGGGGGTGCGGGCGGCTTCATCGGGGATCAGCTCGCCGGTGGCGGGGCTTTTCTTCATGCTGATGCCGTCCCAGATGGTGACTTCCTGGCCATTGTCATCCAGCAGCGGTTCGCGGCGTTCAAATTCTATCAGCGCATCGCGGTTTTCGATGTTGTGGAAGTCTTTGAGTATCGGCTCGGGCAGGTCGAGCTTGCCGTTAATGCGGTAGTGCCACTGAAGGTAACCAATCCACAGCACAATTTCGGCAATGACGGCGGCGCGGGGGTTAATTTCCATGCCGAGGAACTGCTGGGGCGAGACGGTAAAGCCTTCGGCTTCCAAGGAGTCTTGCCCGCCGCTGAGGTCGGCAATCAGGTTTAACACCTCACCTTCCAGGCGCTTCATGTGCTCAAGCGCGACATACAGGAAGTTGGCGCTGCCGCAGGCGGGGTCCAGCACGCGTACTTGGCAGAGCTTGTGGTGAAAGGCGCGCAGGCTCTCTAGCGCTTTATCGGTTTTGCCTTTCTGGTTGTGGGTTTCCGCGACCACCTGGGCGGTGGCCCACTCCCGGCGTAGCGGTTCAATCAGCGTGGGCATCACCAGCCGCTCGACGTAAGCGCGGGGCGTGTAGTGGGCACCTAGTTTGTGGCGTTCGCGGGGGTCTAGGGCGCGCTCCAGCAGCGTGCCGAAAATGGCCGGTTCCACAAAGCGCCAGTCGGCTTTGGCGGCATCAATCAATAACTGAATTTGTTCGGGGGTGAGCGGGATGGGGTCGATGCCTTTGAACAGGCCGCCGTTAAAGCGCATTACCTTGGCCGTGAGCACGCCGCTAAAACCGCCGCTGTTCATGCTTTCCCATAACGAGCCAATGGCGTCGGCAAAGTGCTCGGGGGTCTCTTTCATGCGGGTGAGGAAGTCGGTAAAGCTGTTTTTAGGCAGTAGCTCTACGTCTTCACTGAACATGGTGAACAGGCAGCGCTTCAAAAAGTGCGCCACGCGGTCCACTTCGTAACCATCGGCTTCCAGCGCTTTGGCAAGCTGGGCTAGCGTTGCGCTGACTTCACGGGTCACGCGGGCAGCGTATTGGCTCGGGTCTAGGGTGTCGGGCGCTTCCCACAAGGCTTTTAGGCGTTGTTGAACCTCAGGTTGGCGCAGGTCTTCCAGCTTGATGCGGTAGTTGCGCGGGTCGGGGAAGGGCACATAGGTGCCGCCAGAGCGCGAAAATTCCGAATACAGTGCCAGGGTGCGGCCCACATCCGTTACCACAATAAACGGCGGGCGGCCTTCGTTGGCGGGCAGGGCGCGCACGTACTGGTCGGCTTGGTTATAGGCCGCCTGCATGGCTTTATCCCAACCTTTGGTTTCTAGCCCTTTGCCGGTTTGCTTGGCTTCCAGTACAAAGGCGCCGCGCTTGTAGAGGTCGATAAAACCGCGGTTCTCGCTGCCGTCGGGGTTTTGAATATCTACCCGGCGCTCAAAGGTGTAGGCGTTTTCACTGTTGTCTTTGCTGGCGGGGTCGGGCGTGGGTAGCGCAAGCAGTGCGCATAGCTCTGAAAGGAATAGCTGATAGTTGGCCTTTTCGGTGCCGGTAGTGCCCTTCCAGCGGGCAATAAAGGTATCAACGGCTTCAGGCGTAGCAACAGCAGCGGGCGCGTCAAACATCAGCAAGCATCCTTTCAGGCAGCAGTATTTAACAAGGTTATTTAACTAGATTAAGAGAGGTTAGATGTTAGCATGGGTATCTAAGTGAAAAAGCCCTTTTGTTGAACCGCCACTTGCTTCTGGCGGTCAGTGCCCCTATAACGCATTTATCATCAACTACATGAGCCTTCCATGTTCCTCCTCGTCACGATTGCCACCTTTTCAATCGCGTTCTCCTTTCTGTGTTCTATTCTTGAGGCAGCGCTGCTGTCGATTACGCCGAGCTATATTGCCAAGCAAAAAGAAGACAATCCCAAACTTCACACCGCGCTGACCAAGCTGAAAACCAATATCGATCGGCCGCTTGCCGCGATTCTGACGCTCAATACGATTGCTCATACTGTCGGGGCAACGGCGGTGGGTGCTCAGGCAGCGGTCGTGTTTGGTGAGGCATCCATTGCGATTGTCTCTGCCGTGATGACCATGCTGATTCTGATTCTTTCAGAGATCATCCCCAAGACGATCGGTGCTACCTACTGGCGTGGCCTAGCGCCGCTGTTGCCGAAGTTGCTCAACCCGATGATTATGGGTCTGCTGCCGTTTATTTGGATGTCGGAGCAGATTACCCGCCGCTTAGGTAAGTCAGAGCATGACGTGGATCTGCGCGATGAGATCAAAGTGCTGGCGCGGGTTGGCCTGGAACAGCAAGTGTTGGACGCCGATGAGTCGCGCACCATCATCAACATGCTCAACCTGCACGAAATTGCGGTGAGTAAGGCCATGACGCCTCGCACCGTGTGTGAGACCGTGCCACCGAACATGTCCGTTAGCGAATTTGACGAGCAGTACGGTAAAGCGCCGTTTACTCGCTTCCCGGTGATGGATAACGGCGAACAGGCATTTGGCTACGTACACAAGGCGGATATGTACCATGCCGACGACACCAAAACGATGCGTGAGCTGATGCACCCCATTGGTAGCGTCGACGTCTCCAATAATGTGGAGCAGGTATTTACCTCTATGTTGAAAGATCACCTGCACATGCGGGTGGTTTACGATGAGCACGGCACTTTTGTAGGGCTGATCACGCTGGAAGATATTATTGAGACCATTCTCGGCCAAGATATCGTCGATGAAACTGACAGCGTGGCGAACCTGCGCCACTATGCGAAACAGCGTTGGGTCAAACGTATTAAACGCGAAGATAAGAATGTGAAACCAGCAGAGTGAACGCTGCCATAACCTCATTGTCTTAGCGCTAAACGTTCTTCTATAGTGAAGGCGTTGAAAGTCATATAAGGTATGAGAGCCACTTCACTTTAACGAGGAGCAACGATGTCATTACGTATCAATGCAGTCGTACCTGACTTTGAAGCAGAAACCAGCCAAGGGCCGATTCGTTTTCACGATTGGATCGGCGATAGCTGGGCGATTCTCTTCTCGCACCCCAAAGACTTCACACCGGTGTGCACCACTGAGTTGGGCGCAGTAGCGAAACTGAGTGCCGAATGGGAAAAGCGCGGCACTAAGGTAATTGGTGTTTCTGTTGACGGCGTGGAAGACCACAATCGCTGGGCAGGCGATATCGAAACCGCGAGCGGCAGTAGCGTGGGTTTCCCCCTCATTGCTGATGAAGACCTCAAAGTCTCCAAGCTGTTCGATATGCTGCCGGAAGATGCCTACCTGCCCGATGGCCGCACGCCAGCGGACAGCGCCACCGTGCGTTCGGTCTTCATCATCGGCCCGGATAAGCAGCTAAAGCTCTCCATGACCTACCCGATGACCGTAGGCCGTAACTTTGCCGAAATTTTGCGTGCGCTGGATGCGCTGCAAACCACGGCAAAGCATGGGATTGCCACCCCGGCGGATTGGACAGTCGGCCAGGATGTCATCATCCCGCCCAGCGTCTCAGACGAGGACGCCAAGCAGAAATTTGGTGAGTTTGACACCGTGCTGCCTTACCTACGCAAGACCAAGCTGCGTTAATCGCGCGACAAGCAGTCGATTGGAAGCCCCGCCAGTGCCACTGTCGGGGCTTTTTTTATGCTAGGCGGGTTCTTCTAGTGGCTGCCAGCGCCCCTGTTTTTTCTGGTGGCGTAACTGATCTAGAATCTTGAATTTCAAGATGCCAAATACCCAGGTTTCAAACTCTGAGCGGCCTTCAAACGTCGTGCTTTTTTCAAAGGCGGTCAGTAAAGTTTCTTGAACGGCATCTTCGGCGGCGGCTGAGTCCCTTAGCTGTAAGCGCGCAAAGGCAAGTAGGCGAGGGCGCATGTAGCTGAAATGCGTGGCGGCCAGTGAAGCGGTGATGGTCACAGTGTCCCCTTGTCGTTGCTGGTTCCTTCTCATCGCACATCGAGTTTACGATATTCATGGAAAATACGCTGTTATTAGGATTTTTAGGCAGTTTGGTGGCTGGGCTATTGACCGCCGTGGGGGCGTTGCCCGTGCTGCTGGGCAAAACGCCAAGTCGGGGGTTTCGTGATTTAGCGCTGGGCTTTGCGGCCGGGGTGATGCTGGCGGCTTCGTTTTTCTCACTAATTATTCCGGCGCTAGATGCCGCAGAGATCTACTATTCGGGCGGGCCAATTCCGGCGGCACTGGTGTGCACCGCTATTTTGTTGGGTATGGCGGCGATTGCACTGCTCAACGAGCGCTTACCCCACGAGCACTTTCAGCAAGGAAGGGAAGGGCCTGAAGCCGCATCGCTGCGCCGGGTATGGCTGTTTGTGTTTGCTATTGCAATTCACAACCTGCCGGAAGGCTTGGCGGTCGGCGTTGGCTTTGGTGCCAATGGATTAGAAGGCGGGATGCCGCTGGCAATTGGCATTGGCTTGCAGAACATGCCGGAAGGGTTAGCGGTAGCCGTGGCGCTGATGGGGGAAGGCTACTCCAAGTGGCGCTCCTGGTCGATTGCGGCGCTGACCGGGCTCATTGAGCCGATTGGCGGGCTGTTTGGCGCCAGCGTCGTCACCGTTTCTCAAGTGCTGTTGCCCTGGGGCCTGGCGTTTGCTGCGGGTGCCATGCTCTACGTGATTAGCCACGAAATCATTCCCGAAACCCATCGCTGTGGCCACCAGAAGAAAGCGACGTTTGGCCTGGCGATGGGCTTGGTGATCATGCTGTTTCTCGATGTATGGCTGGGCTAGGCTCAGCCTTTTAGGTGCTCCACCAGCGCCTGGGCGAAGGTATCGGTGGTGCCGGTGCCACCCATGTCGGGTGTGACCATATCGCGGCGTTTTTCCAGCACGGCGCGAATCCCCTGACGAATGGCATCCCCCTTGGCGGTCATGCCGAGGTGGTCGAGCATCTGGGCGGCGGCAAGCAGCAGGGCGCAGGGATTGGCAATTTTCTTGCCTGCAATGTCCGGCGCCGAGCCGTGTACCGCTTCAAAAATGGCCGCTTTTTCACCGATGTTCGCCCCTGGGGCTAAGCCCAAACCGCCCACGAGTCCAGCGCACAGGTCGGAGAGGATATCGCCGAACAGGTTGGTGGTGACGACCACATCGAATTGGTGAGGGTTCATAACCAGCTGCATACAGGCGTTATCCACGATCATCTCTTGGAATTCGATCTCGGGATACTCGCTGGCCACTTCACGGGCAACGTCTAAAAACAGGCCGGAGCTGGTCTTGATGATGTTGGCTTTGTGAACGGCGGTGACCTTCTTGCGACCATTCTGTTTGGCTAGCTCAAAGGCGTAACGCACGATGCGCTCGGAGCCTTTGCGGGTCACTTTGATCACCGAGATGCCGGTATTGCCGTCGTCGAGCATCTCTTGGCCATCGGAGAGGTAAGCCCCTTCGGTGTTTTCCCGCACGGTGATCATGTCGATATCATCGTAGCGGGAGCGGGTGCCCGGAAAGCTGATGGCGGGGCGCACGTTGGCATAGAGGTCAAAATGGCGGCGTAACTGCACGTTGATGGATGAAAAGCCCTTACCAATCGGCGTGGTGAGCGGGCCTTTCAGGGCAATGCCGTGCTTTTCAATGGCGTCCAACGAGGCTTGTGGAATCAGCGTGCCGTGCTTTTCAAGCGCTACCAGACCTGCGTCGATAAACTCGTAGTTCAGCCCGCACTCAAGGGCGTCTAGCACTTGCAGGGTGGCATCCATGATTTCGGGGCCGATGCCATCGCCTTTAATCACTGCGACTGTCTGGCTCATGAGCGGGTCCTCTCGTTGGTAGGGTAGAAAGTGGCGAGGAAAGGGCGGTGGGGCCGCCGTTTGAGTGCCATGGTAAGCCAAGCTTAGGGATCAGGTCATCGTCTAAACGTCTAGGGTGGCGGGTGCGAATCGGTTTGTTTATTGATAGAATGCCGCGCTCACGGTGACCTAAGCACTTAGCGGCTACCCCGTCGCCTGAATAACGATGTTAAAACAGCAAGGTTTATCTGTAATGATCAATGTAATGGCAGCCGTTGCTCTGCCGGCACCAGGGCTGATGACTCCACCCTAGGTTCTCCCTCCTTAATTAGCGCCATAACGCTCTTCGCGTTATATCGGTGCTATGGCACCCCGTTGCCGCTATTTGGCTACCGGCGCGTTTGCGTCTTCGATTGGTAGCATTCATCCGACAATCTATTACTAACGTGCGCTCTTGTGCTGCCTTTGTGTGCGGCTGCGGCGCGCAATGTCTTTAAACCTCTAACCATGGACTCCCTGAATGGCACTTTTCAGTAAGCATGAGTGGTTCTCTAACATTAAGGGCGACACGCTCTCAGGTATTGTCGTCGCGCTGGCGCTAATTCCTGAAGCGATCGCCTTTTCAATTATCGCGGGCGTGGACCCGAAAGTGGGGCTTTACGCCTCGTTCTGTATCGCGGTGATTATCGCCTTTACCGGTGGCCGCCCCGGTATGATCTCTGCGGCCACCGGTGCCATGGCGCTTTTGATGGTAACGCTAGTGCGTGAGCATGGCTTGGAGTATCTGCTGGCCGCCACGTTGCTGACCGGCGTGCTGCAAATTATCGCGGGCTACCTGCGCCTGGCGGAGCTGATGCGATTTGTCTCCCGCTCGGTAGTCACCGGGTTTGTGAATGCGCTGGCGATCCTGATTTTTATGGCGCAACTGCCGGAGCTTACTAATGTGACGTGGCATGTGTATGCCATGACGCTGGCTGGCCTGGGGATTATCTACTTGTTCCCTTATTTGCCGAAGATTGGCAAGTCGGTTCCTTCGCCCCTGGTGTGCATCGTGGTGCTGACCGTGGTGTATATGGTGAGCGGTATGGATATTCGCACCGTGGGCGATATGGGCGAGCTGCCGGATACGCTGCCGGTTTTCCTATGGCCGAACGTGCCGTTAAATCTTGAAACCCTGATGATTATTTTTCCCTACGCCGTGATGCTGGCAGTGGTGGGCCTGCTTGAGTCGATGATGACCGCCACGATTGTGGATGATCTTACTGATACACCCAGCGATAAAAACCGCGAGTGTAAAGGCCAAGGGGTGGCTAATATTGGCGCTGGTTTAATGGGCGGTATGGCTGGTTGCGCGATGATTGGCCAGTCGGTGATCAACATTAAATCGGGTGGCCGGACGCGTTTATCGACGCTGATTGCGGGCGTGGTGCTGCTGCTGATGGTGGTGTTCTTGTCAGACTGGGTATCGCAAATTCCCATGGCGGCGCTGGTCGCGGTGATGATTATGGTCTCGATTGGTACCTTTAGCTGGGAGTCCATTCGCGATCTGAAAAAGCATCCGATGAGCACCAATATCGTCATGCTGGCGACTGTCGCGGTGACCGTCGGTACCCATAACTTAGCTATGGGGGTTTTTGTCGGCGTGCTGCTGGCGGCGCTGTTCTTCGCCAATAAAGTTAGCAACATCATGTACGTCGGCTCAAAAGAAATAGAGGCCGGTAAAGAGCGCGAATACCAAGTGGTTGGACAGGTGTTTTTTGCCTCGTCTGAGCGCTTTATGGCCGCGTTTGATTTCAAAGAGAGCATCGATAAGGTGATCATTAACCTATCGAAGGCGCACTTCTGGGATGTGACCGCCGTTCAGGCGCTTGACCGCGTGGTGATTAAATTCCGCCGCGAAGGCACCGAGGTTGAACTGGTAGGCCTAAACGAAGCAAGCGCCACCGTGGTGGACCGCTACGCCGTTCATAACGACCCGGAAGCCGTTGAAAAACTGATGGGCGGCCACTAAGCCAGGCAAGGAGAGCAGCATGACTGAACACGTACTCGCCGCCATTGACGGCTCCCAATTTGCCGAAGGCGTTTGCGACTATGCCGCCTGGGCAAGCCTGGCCCTGGGTGCACCGCTAAGCTTTGTGCACGTTGTAGATAATCACTCTTGGGCACCCGAAGAGCAAAACTTATCCGGCAGCCTGCGCTTCGGTGCCCGCGAAAAGCTGATGGAAGAACTCTCAGCGCTTGATGAGCAGCGTGCCAGGGTAAATCGTGAGCAAGGCAAGCTGATGCTCGAAGCGGCCAAGGCCAGGGCGGTGGAAGATGGGGTAAGTAGCCCCACGACCCGCCAGTTAAACGGCACGCTAGTGGAAACACTGGTAGAGCTGGAAAAAGACGTGCGCCTGCTAGTGGTAGGCAAGCGCGGCGAAACCGCCCACCAGGCAAGTGGGCACCTGGGCGCTAACCTAGAGCGGGTGGTGCGCGAAATGCACCGCCCGATTTTGATGGTGCCGAAAGCCTTTCAGCGGCCGGAAAAGGTGCTGATTGCCTTTGATGGCAGCCAAACCGCCCGCAAAGGGGTGGAGATGCTGGCCCGCTCGCCGCTATTTGCGGGGGCAACCTGCCATGTACTGATTGTAGGAGCAGAAACAGCCGAGCACCGCAGTGAGCTGGCGTGGGCGCTAAACACTTTGCGTGAAGCAGGGCATCATGCAGAAGGCGCGATTCGCGCGGGTGAAGTGGATGACGCTTTGCAAGCTTACGAGCAGGAAAGCGGTATTGATCTACTGGTGATGGGAGCCTACGGGCACTCGCGCATTCGTCATTTGCTAGTAGGCAGTACCACCACGGCCATGCTGCGAAGCAGCCGGATACCTGTGTTAATACTGCGTTAACCGCTTATCAACATCGCTTAAGCCGGGCTGCTCGTAAGAGCAGCCCGGCTTTTTTGTGGGAGGTTGTTGATGCTGCAGTGCAATACTGTGCTATTCGATACTATGCTGTTAGGCAGGTTGTTACCTATCCACTCTCTGGAATAGCGAGGAGCCTGCCGTGCCAACGTTGGAAAAATCGCCTATTGGCTTTGATGCAACCTCACCCTCTCACCGTTTTATTGCCGAGCTATTGCGCGAGGCTGACATTCAACTGGATGGGAGCCGCCCTTGGGATATACAGCTGTACGCACCCGGCGTTATCGATAGTGCTCTTTCGCGAGGTAATCTGGGACTTGGCGAAAGCTACATGCGAGGGGAGTGGGATGCCATACGGCTAGATGAGCTGTTTTACCGCATCATGCGTGCCCAGCTTGGCCAACGCATTAAGCCCACCCAGCTGATTTACCACTCGCTACGTTCACGCCTGCTCAACCGCCAAACAGCGAAGCGGGCGTGGGAAGTAGGGGAGAAGCACTACAATCTCGGCAACGACTTTTATGCCGCGATGCTCGACCAGCGGATGACCTACACCTGTGGCTACTGGAAACATGCCCAAACGCTGGATGAAGCCCAGGAAGCCAAGCTTGATCTTATTTGTCGTAAGCTCCAGCTAAAACCAGGGATGCGTGTTCTGGATATCGGCTGCGGCTGGGGCAGTTTTATGGGCTACGCTGCCGAGCATTATGGGGTGGAGTGTGTGGGCCTGACCATTTCTAAGGAGCAGGCTGAATTTGGGCAGCGGCTGCTAAGAAAAGGCTTACCGGTAGAGTTTCGCCTGCAGGATTATCGTGATGAAAGCGAGACGTTTGACCGCGTAGTGAGTATCGGTATGTTTGAGCACGTAGGTCATAAAAATTATCGCGAGTATATGAGTGTTGTTCACCGCTGCTTAAAAGATGATGGACTATTTTTGCTGCATACCATTGGTAAAAACTTAAGCAATACCGTGACCGACCCTTGGATTGATAAGTATATTTTCCCCAATGGTGAGCTGCCTACCTTAGGGCAAATCACAGACGCCGCCGAAGCACTGTTTGTTATTGAAGATCTACATAACTTCGGGGCTGACTATGATCGCACCTTAATGGCTTGGCACCATAACTTCGAAACCCACTGGCCGCGATTTAAAGAGCAGTATGGCGAGCGCTTTTACCGCATGTGGCGCTATTACCTGCTGGTGTGTGCAGGGGCTTTTCGCGCCCGGCAAATTCAGCTCTGGCAACTAGTGATGAGCAAGCAAGGGATACTTGGTGGATACTCCCGTGTTAGCTAACCACTCGCCCCGGCAGCAGTTTGTGGCAGCCAGAGGATCAAGGAGAGATAAACCTAGGGCTGCTGCTGTTCGAGCGACCCGCGTATCAAAAGGTTAGGCCGCTGGTGGGTGTGAAAAGGCCAAACGCTCGCCCATCCAGGCGGAGAATACACAGAGGGGCAGGCTGCCTATGCCGTACAGCAGCGCCAGCCCCATACTGCCCTGCTGTGCCAAGTGCAGCGTTTCCAGGCTGAAGAGCGAAAAGGTAGTGAAGCCGCCGCAAAACCCTGCCACTAACAGCGGCTGCCAGCGCGCCAGTTTGCCATGTGGCGCGCGTGAAGCTGTCGCGGCTAACCAGCCGATGAGGCAGGAGCCTAGCACGTTTACCAATAGCGTTCCCCAGGGGAAGTGGGTACCCAGCATGGCCATTGAAGCCAGCGAAACGCTATAGCGAAGAACGCTTCCTATAGCGCTGCCAAGGCCGACGGCTAGATAGGCGTTGATACTCATCAAGGACTCCTTGCTAACCCTGGGCCAACCACCAGCCTAGCGCTGCCATGGCGATGCCTAATAGTAACGTAGCGACCATATTGAGCGCGGCGCGAATTGCCTGGCCGCGCTGCCACAGCTCAAGGGTCTGCAAGCTAAACGACGACACCGTGGTATAGCCGCCTAACAGGCCCGCTACCGCAAATAGCCAAAGCGACTGCGTATTAGCCACGCCGTAAACGCCTAGTAGCCAACCTGCTAATAGCGTTCCGCTAGCATTGACGCAGAGTGTTCCCCAGGGGAAGGCTTTACCCAGCGCATGAGCCATCGCGTTGGAAATGGCAAAGCGCCCGATACCCCCCAGTGCGCCGCCCAGTGCCACGAGTAATACGCTGGTGATGCCATGTCCCATGCTGCTCCTCGCCCTATGATGAATCTATTGATAGGCGGCTAATTGTAGCATCTGTATCCATCAAGGTCGGAGCGCCTAAAAACGTGCCGCTGACGGTGTTGCTGTCCAACGTCTTCGTGTACAACAGAGTCAGAATAACGACAACGTTTGGTGCACCCTCTTCAAGGAGAAGCCAGTATGTCTGATTACGTGTTAGCAGCCATTGATGGGTCCCACTATGCAGAAAGTGTGTGTGACTATGCGGTTTGGGCAGCCACGGCGCTTTCGGCACCGCTGCGTTTTCTTCACACCGTTGATAACCACACGCAGGTGGCGGAGCCCGACTTAACCGGCCATCTAGGCCTGGGCACGCGAGAACATCTTCTGGAACAGCTCTCGGATATTGAAGAGCAGCGCGGCAAGCTTGCTCGCCAGCAGGGGCGCTTGATGTTGGATGCCGCAAAAGCGCGGGTAGAAGCGGCTGGGTTTGCAGAGCCGCCCTGTATGCAGCGCAATGGCACCCTGGTGGATACCTTGGCCGAGCATGAAAAAGAGATCCGCTTGCTAGTGCTAGGAAAGCGAGGGGAAACGGCCCACCAAGCCAGCGGCCACTTGGGCTCTAACCTTGAGCGCGTGGTACGTGAGCTTCACCGTCCCATCTTGATGGTGCCGAAGGCGTTTACGCTGCCCAAACGCGTGCTGATGGCCTTCGATGGCAGCAAAACAGCGCGAAAAGGCGTTGAAATGCTGGCGAAAAGCCCCTTGTTTGATGACGCATCATGCTATGTGGTGATTGTGGGCGCAGAGACTGCAGAGAATCACTCGCAGCTGCAGTGGGCTATGGATACCCTCCAGGCCGCAGGCCGCCAAACCGAAGGCGCTATTCGCGCCGGTGAGGTGGAAGAGACGCTGCGCGCTTATAAGCAAGAAAAGGACATTGACCTGCTCGTGATGGGGGCTTACGGCCACTCGCGCATTCGCCATCTGCTGGTGGGCAGCACCACCACGGCAATGCTGCGTAATGCGCATTTACCGGTGTTGATACTGCGCTGAATTGCGGTTGACGCTAAACCCTGGCCGCCGCTATACCCCTTGGTGGCGGCCAGGCGGCTTACGCGAGGCTGGTGGCGGCCTCTGGCTGAGTGGTGCGGGTTGGTTGCGCTGCGTTAATCCCCGATAGCACCGCTTTAAGCGAGGCGCTGACCGTGTCGCTATCTTCCGCCACGGCACAGATGCGCTGCCCATCAATATTAAGCTGCACGAAGGCAATGGCGTTGGCCTCGCTGTCGCCGCCTAGCGAGTGCTCGCTGTAATCGAGAATGGCCACATGGGTGCCGGTATGTTTCTTCCAGGCGTCGGTGAATGATGACATCGCGCCATTTCCCGTGCCGGATAGGCGCAGCGTTTCGGCACCCTGCCACAGCGTCACATCGATACCTTCCTGCTGCCCCTTCGAGAGCCGGTAGTCGGCCAGCGCTAGGGGGGCGTCATGGGAGAAGTTATCGAACATCACTTGGCGAATCATCTCGCTAGAGAGCTCGCCGTTACGTCGCTCGCTCTCTTTCTGCACGTAAGGGGCCAGCGCTAGCATCATCCAGCGGGGCAGGTTAATGCCGTAGTCGCGCTCCAGTAGGAAGGCCATACCACCCTTACCCGACTGGCTGTTGACCCGAATGACCGCTTGGTAATCCCGCCCAATATCGTGGGGGTCAATCGGCAGGTAGGCTACTTGCCACGGCTCATCGGGTTTCTGGTGTTTGAGCGATTTGCGAATCGCATCCTGGTGGCTGCCTGAGAAGGCGGTGTAGACCATTTCGCCTACCCAGGGGTGGCGGGGGTGCATCGTAATGCCGGTACATTCGTGAACCACTTGAATGATCTCGTCTGGATTGGAAAGATCCAGCTCGGGGTCAATCCCCTGGCTGTAGAGGTTCATCGCCAGCGTGACAATATCCATATTGCCGGTGCGTTCGCCGTTACCCAGCAAGGTGCCCTCTACCCGGTCGGCACCCGCTAACAGTGCAAGCTCAGCCGAGGCCACGGCACCGCCGCGGTCGTTATGGGTATGCACTGAAATAATCACGCTGTCGCGGCGGCTAATGTGCTGGCAGAAATACTCGATTTGGTCGGCGTGATGATGCGGGCCAGCCACTTCTACTGTGGTGGGCAGGTTAAGAATGCACTTGTTGTCTGGGGTGGGCTGCCAGACATCCATCACCGCTTCGCAAATAGCCAGTGAGAAGTCGATTTCCGTGCTGGAGAAGCTCTCCGGCGAGTACTGGAAGCGCCAATCAACGTCTGGATATTGCGCGGCATAGGTTTTCACCCAGGTCGCCCCTTGCACGGCGATATCGGTAATACCATCGCGGTCCATCTCGAACACCCGCTCTCGCTGAATGGTCGAGGTGGAGTTGTACAGATGGATAATGGCGCGTTTAGCGCCCACCAGCGAAGCAAACGTGTTTTCGATCAGGTGTTCGCGGCACTGTACCAGCACGGCGATGGTGACGTCCTCAGGGATTTGGTCCTCTTCGATCAACCAGCGCACGAAGTCGTAATCCGGCTGGCTGGCGGAGGGGAAGCCCACCATGACTTCCTTAATGCCCACTTTAATAATCTGGTGCCAAAAGCGCTGCTTCTGCTCAACTGTCATGGGCTCCAGTAGGGCTTGGTTACCATCGCGTAGGTCTTCGCTTACCCAGATAGGAGCGTGGGTAAGCTCCCGGTCGGGCCACTGGCGGTTAAAGGCGGGCACCCGCGGAGCAGGGCGATATTTGCGATGATCAAAAGCAGCCATGGTAAGTTTCCTGAAAACGTTGAGTTGTTTGGGGCGGCCGCTTGTGGCGTCAGCCGCTTTTAAGACGATCCTGCTTGTGACAGTCACACCAGTTTACTCAACTTGCCTTGAAAGGTTATTGCGAAAAAATGGCATTATTGAGAGTAAGTGGCAGAATGTATCAATATATGCTTTTTTATTGGTAGGAGCTGTCGGCTATGACGGTATCACCCTTGACGCTGGATCGTTTTGATCGGCGTATTCTGGATGTGCTACAGGTGGAAGGGCGCATTAGTAACCAGGAGTTGGCCGAGCGTATTGGCCTTTCGCCATCGCCCTGCTTACGCCGGGTGCGGGCGCTGGAGGAGCATGGGCTGATTACCCAGTACCGTGCGGTGGTGGATGCGCGCCCGCTGGGGTTTCAGCTGATGGCATTGCTGCACATCTCGATGGACCAGCACACCCCTGAGCGGTTTGATAACTTCGAGCGACATATTCGCACTATCCCCAACGTGGTGGAGTGTTTGATCATTACCGGGCAAGCAGCGGATTTTCAGCTCAAAATTCTGGTGAAGGATATGGATGATTACCAGCACCTGCTGCTGCACGTCATCAACCGAATTGAAGGGGTTACCGGGGCCCATACGAGCTTCGTTTTGCGCCGCGTGTTTGAACATCGTCCCGTGCCCACCTAATGCGCGTTGGCTAACGAAGCATAGGCAGTGGCTTGGTGGCGGTTTACACTAGTTTTTTTCATCTTCTTAGGAGATTAATCTATGAGCATTCAGCGTCATGATACAAAAGCTCGTATGAGCCGCGCCGTGATTCACCAGGGCGTTGCCTATTTATGCGGTCAGGTGGCGGGTCCTGAGGCGCGCCATGGCGACATCAAAGCGCAAACTGAGAGCATGCTGGCGCGGGTAGATGCGCTGCTAAAAGAGATTGGCTCCAGCCGCGAGCAGCTGCTAAGTGCCACTATCTACCTGAAAGATGGTGGCGATTTCGCAGCGATGAACGAAGTATGGGATGCCTGGGTGCCAGATGGCTATGCACCGGCACGCACCTGCGTATGCGCGCCAATGCCTGCCGACGAGTTAAAAGTGGAAATTACCGTCACCACCGCTGTGGACGCGTAACCACTAGCGACGCTTATTTAGTGGGCTTTTCCGCTGGAAAGCGGGTATCGCGCAGGCTGTCTTTGATCTTTTTCAGGTGCGGCAGAAAATCTTCGCCGCGCCTAAGCGTTACCCCGGTGGCGAGCGCATCAATTAAGGTGAGCTGAATAACTCGTGAGGTCATCGGCATATAGTGGTCGGTGTCCTCTGGAGTGGCGACTTCAAGCGTGGCGGTGCACTCCTGTGAGAGCGGAGAGTTCGGTGCGGTAATGCCGAGTACGACGGCGCCTGCTTCCCTGGCCACTTTGGCGATATCCACCAGCTCCCTGGTGCGTCCGGTATAAGAGATGATCACCACCACATCGCCGGTGTGGCAGGCGGCGGCTACCATGCGCTGCATCAGCACGTCTACATAGGCCATGACCGGCAGGTTAAAGCGGAAAAACTTATGCTGCGCATCTTGCGCCACGGCACCTGACGCACCCAGCCCAAAAAAGTGAATCTGCTTGGCCTGCGTCAGATAATCCACCATCCGCTCGACGGCGGCCATATCCACTTCACGCTGGGCTTCGTCCAGCGCGGCAATGGTGGCCCCAAAGATTTTATGGGTGTACTGCGTGGCAGTATCGCCGGGCTCAACGGCGCGGGTGACGTAGGGCGTGCCCCCCGCCAAGCTTTGGGCCAGCTTGATTTTAAAATCCGGGTAGCCTTTGGCGCCAAAGTTACGGCAGAAACGGTTAACGGTCGGCTCGCTGACACTAGCTGCCTGGGCAAGGCTTGCGATGCTCAGGCTGGTGGCCGCGGCGGGGTCTTCCAAAATTACGTTCGCGACTTTGCGCTCTGAGCGGTTCAACTCTTCTAAGCGTTCCCGTAAGCGGTCTAGCAGGTCATGCGCCATTAACAGACTCCGTGGCAGGCGTTAAGTTTGGGTGAGGTTTCCAATTCGTGCACCAGCGATAAAATTCATCGGCGGGCAACGGACGAGCATAGTAATACCCCTGTGCAGCTTCGCAACCAATAGAACGTAAGTAGTCTGCTTGAGCTGCGGTTTCGATGCCTTCAGCCACCACATTACAGCCTACTGCATGGGCTAACTGGGTGATGGTCAGAGCCAGTTGGCGATCCACCGTGTCTTTTTCCAAGTCCAGCACAAAGGCGCGGTCAATCTTTAGGGTTGAAAAAGGTAGTGTCTTTACATAAGCCAGCGAGGAGTGCCCGGTACCAAAATCATCGATGGCAACAGCAATCTTTGCTTCGGTCAATTGAGCTAACTGGATGCGCGCGTTGTGCATATCGCTGAGCAGGCCGGATTCGGTGACCTCTAAAGCAAAAAAGCGCTCAGGAATGTTGTGCTTAGCTAAGCGTGTTAGTAGGTTTTGAGCAAAATCCTTACGTGCCAGCTGGCGGGCCGCCACGTTAACCGCAATATGGAAGCGGTCATTAAGAAGCCCTTGCTGGCGCCACTGCACAATATAGCGCATGGCCTCTTCTAGCACCCACTCACCAATGGAGAGAATATCACCGCTTGCCTCGGCAAGGGGGATGAAATCTGCAGGTGACACATGACCAAGTTCTGGATGGTACCAGCGGAGCAGGGCTTCCGCGCCGATGACTTGCTGGGTGGCGAGCGATAGCTTGGGCTGAAACGCCAGTGACATTTCCCCCCGTTGGGTTGCCCCGCGAACCGCCTGTTGCAGGTGTAGGCGATGACGCTGCTGGGTTTCCAGAGTTTCGTTGTAGTTTTGGATACGTAAAGAGCCGTTTTGGGGCAGGGCTAGGGCGGCCATGTGCACAAGTCGCTCGGTTTCAAAATGGCCATGGGACCAGCTAATACCCATGCGGGCGTTGAGCGGTAGCAGTAAATCGCCCAGCGTCTGGTCATGGTCGAAACAGCTTAGTAGACGAGAGGCTAACTGCCGTAGCCCGGTGAGCTCAGCACTTTGGGTGATCACCAGTAGCTCGCTGCCGCCCCAGAGTCCTAATGTACATTTAGGGGATAATTGGGCGTTTAAGCGGTGGCTGATATGCATCATTAACTGGTCTGCAATACCGTAGCCATGGAGTCGAACCGCATCGTCCAAGTGATCCAAAGCAATAAACAGCAGCCCAGTGCCGTGCCCTCGTTGAGCGGCTTCTTGCAATAGCTGTGTCAGTGCCCGCCGGTTGGGTAGCTGTGTGATGGGGTCGGTGCGTGACTGGTGATCAAGCTCTTCTGTCCGCTTGGCAACCATTTGCTCCAGGGTTTCTGCTTGTTTATCGCGAACCTGGTAGCGATGCTCGACATCAAGCGTATTACGAATGCGTTGGAGCACTTCATCGTGCTTAAACGGTTTGGTAAGGAAGTCACGAATGCCCATTTTAAGCGCCCGGTGGCGGGTGTCGTCGTCAATTTGGGCGGTCAGTACAATGACGGGGGGCGTCTGGTCTGCAAAATGTTCCTGCAGCTGCTCCATCACCGCGTAGCCATCTATATGAGGCATACGGATATCGAGCAAAATCAAATCGGGCAACTGCTGCTGACAGTAGGCAAGTACGTGACGCGGGTCGCTTAGCCCATGCACATTGTCAAACCCATGATCGTCTAATAGGTCGAGAAGCAGCTCAATATTCACGCTGTTGTCGTCAACAACAAGCAGGTGTTTGTTCATAAATATCATGGAGCCTTCCTTGGTGCGTCTGTTGCCGGTGCAGCGGAAAAATAGGTGCTGAGCGTTGCCGATAGCTTGTCGATATCGATAGGTTTGGTCAGGTAATCAGCAAAACCAGCGGCTAAGCCGTGGGTTAAATCACGTTCCATCGCATTGGCAGAGAGCGCAACTACATTAATATGCTTCAGTTGCGTATCGTTTTGTATGGCAGCGAGGGCTTGGTAGCCGTTCATCCCCGGCAGGTGGATATCCATAAGTACAAGATCAGGCGGTGAGTGACGCATAATCTCAAGCCCGAGTTCAGCGCTATTAACGGTTTGAAGGTCCACGTGGGGGAAGTCATCAATAATGTCTTCCATCAGGCGTTGGTTGGTGGGGTTATCCTCAATATAAAGCAGTCGATAATCGCGCTGAGCTTTTTCCGCATCGGCCAAGGTGCGTGTTGCGGTCTGTTCTGTTAGTGGGGCAACGTTGGCAACAGGGAGCGTAAACCAGAAAGTAGATCCTTCGCCCGGCTGGCTGTCCACGCCAATACACCCCGACATGCGCTCAACCAGTTCTCGAGTGATTGCTAGCCCAATACCCGTGCCTTCGATGGTACCGTACTCAGCGTCTAGGCGATTAAACGGCTCAAAGAGTTCCTCTTGCCGCTCGGGGGCAATACCCGGTCCTGTGTCGCTAATGCTGAAGCGTAGTTCAGAATCTTGCTGCGTTACTCCAATGGTAATGGTGCCGTGCTCGCGGTTGTACTTGATGGCATTAGATAACAGGTTGAGCAGTATCTGTTTCGTGCGGGTGTAGTCAGCAGAGACAGACCAGGTACTGTTTATTGGGTAGCGAATTAACTGAATGCCAGTGGCATTCATATTAGCTTCTAACGTGTTGCAAGCATCTTCAATAACGCCTTCGATAGAGATCGGCTCTATGGAGAGGGTCATATGCCCAGCTTCAATTTTCGCTAGATCAAGCACTTCGTTAATTAAGCTTAACAAGTGTTGGCCGCTCTTCTCAATTTGGCCGACCTGGCGCTGTTGCTTCTCGCTAAGAGGGTCGCGTCGCCCTTTACTGAGTAACTGGGCAAAACCAATGATTGCATTTAGCGGGGTACGTAGCTCGTGGCTCATGGAAGAGAGGAATTCACTCTTCGCCTTATTCGCTTTCTCTGCCTGATCCCGTGCGGCCGCTAAGTCTTTGGTGACTTGTTCGCGCTCGGCCATTTGGCGATAGAGATTAATCAGTAGGGCGCAGGTGTCGGTAAACGGCTGTAGCCAGTCCAGCAGCGCTTGGCTAAGAGGCTGCTGGCTGTTGGCAATAGCGAACATGCCAATCAGCTGGTCGCCGTTGAAAATAGGCGCGCCCAAATAGTTATTGATCCGTGGGTGGCCCGGTGGGAAACCGCCACGCTTGGCATGGCTATACACATCATCGGTAATCACCACGTTGCCATAGGCATAAACCTGCCCTAGCAAGGAGTTAGGGTTGGTAAGCATCATATCGCCACTGCGCAGCTTCTCCATCAGCTCGCGGGACTCTTTGTTCCACGAGAGATCGGTAATGGCGTGTATTTTCAGCGCGTTGGTGGTCTCAGTTGGTAGTACTTCACCAATCAGCGCGTAGTCGCTGTCGGTTAGCTCACGCAGTGCTTCCATCAGAAAGGTCCAAAGCCGCTCGCCGGACATTAGTGCCTGGTAGTCGGTAATGCCCTGATGAAGCACTTGTAATAAGCGGCGTTCCCGGTTTACGCGATGTTTTGCTTCACTGATGTCTGAAAGATCAGTCAGTATGGCTAGAAACTCAACAAATTCCTGGCGGTCATTGTGGATGGCATTTACTGCCAAGTGTACGGGTATCTCATGCCCTTGCTTGTGGCGCACCACGATTTCGCGCCCTTTTCCAACACTCTGTTCATTAGCATCAGAAGAGAAGTAGCGGCTAATTAAATAATTGTATTTCTCCGCGGTCTCTGGGAAGGCGAGCATTCCCACATTGTTGCCGACAACTTCTTCAGCTTGGTAGCCCAATAAGTTGAGTGCAAATGGATTAATGGCGATGACATTTCCCGCCCGATCGACGCGTAGTTTGCCTGTCGCACTTTTGGTAAAGAGTGCTTCAAACTGTTTTGCCGTACGTGAAAGCCGCTCCTTAAGCTCATGTTGGCGGAGCAATTCATCTACCTGCTTGGCTAAATTGTGCAGGATGCGATGATCACGCTCAGTAAAGGTGCGTGGTTGTTCATCAATTAAGCACAGCGTACCAACGGGTAACTGGTCATCGCTGGGGCAAAGCGGGTGGCCTGCATAAAAACGGATATGAGGCTGCTCTAATACCAATGGGTTATCAGCGAAGCGCGGGTCGTTTTTGGTATCTTCAATGACTAAGGGGCGATTAGTTGCTACGGCATGGGCACAAAATGAGATCTCACGGTTGGTTTCATAGGCCTCAAGCCCGCTGTGAGCTTTAAACCATTGGCGCTCTTTATCAACCAACGATACTAAAGCAATCGGCACTTCAAACAGCTCGCAGGCCAGCTCAGTGATGCGATCAAAGGCTGTGTCGGCAGGTGTATCGAGAACATTGAGTGCATGCAAGGCCGTCAGGCGCTGTGTTTCATTATTAGGTAGGTCGGCGGCTTGCATAATGTTTCCTAAACGTAGTGGCCTGTAACTATAAGGCGTATTAAGTGAATATCGGACATTAGCTTAATAGCTTTAGTCAAGCCCGAGTAATTTCAGCAACCAACGTCGATAAGGGGGCCTTAACCACCGGCTGGTGGGGCGCTGGGATTGATAAAAGACGCCGCGCAAATGGCTAAAACGTTCAAAACCGTGACGGCCGTGGTAAGCCCCGATGCCGCTTTCACCAACGCCGCCAAAGGGTAAAGAGGAAACGGCGTGGTGCAGCAGCGTCTCATTAAACACCAGCGCACCAGAGCGGGTGGTATGACGAAGGGATTCCTGGAGCGCCTTGTTACGGGTGAACGCGTAGAGAACGAGTGAGTGAGGGCGAGCATTAATAAAACGAATGGCGTCGTCCATTTGCTTAACGCTAATAAGCGGCAGGATGCGGCCAAAAATCTCCTTCTGCATTAGCGCTAAACCCTGGTGCGGGTCGATGACGAGCGCGGGGGAATGGGCGCCTTGGTCAATTACACGGCAGCCGTGGTCGCGTGCTTCATCCAATAGCTGCTCGATGCGCGCTTGGTGGGCATCGCTCACATAGCCGGTGGCCTCTTTTGCGTTTGGCCGCTGATGTTGGATGGCTCGCTCTAGAGCGTGAGTAAGGGCGTCAAGGTGGCGGCTCTCAACCAGTACATAGTCCGGCGCTATGCAGGATTGCCCCCCATTCATGCCTTTGCCAAAGATAATCGCGGCGGCCGCCTGTTCTAAATCAGCGTCACCCGCGACAAGCGCAGGTGATTTGCCACCCAGCTCCAGCGTGACGGGGGTGAGGTGGGTTGCCGCGGCAGCAGCTACTTGGCGGCCCGCTGCGCTTGAGCCGGTAAAGAGCAAGTGGTCAAACGGCAGCGCGCTAAATGCAGTGGCGATATCAGCGCCACCTTCCACCACGCCAAACTCTTCGTCGGTGAAGTATTGAGGCACCAATTTGGCCAATAGAGCACTGGTATGTGGCGCCTGCTCACTGGGCTTTACCAGGACCGTATTACCTGCGGCGAACGCATCTACCACCGGCATCAAAGCAAGATGCCAAGGGTAGTTCCAGGAGGACATCACTCCCACAATGCCAAGGGGCTGAGGGGCAACGTGAGCACGAGCGGGCCACATTTTCCAAGGTACGCCTGCTCGGCGAGGGCGCATCCAGTGCCATAAGTGGCGGCGTGCATGGCGAATTGCTTGCAGCACAGCGCTAATTTCAACAAGGTGTATTTCTACGTCGCTACGCTGGCCAAAGTCGGTTTGGATTGCTCGCACGATCTCTTGCTGATGGCGCTTCGTCATTTTGGCTAAGCGGGCCAAACGTTCTCGGCGCACCCCTAACGTTGGAAATGGCGCTTGGCCAGCCGTATGACGCTGAGCATTAAACATACTCGTCAGGTCGCGCTTCATAGCCTCTCCTTGGAATCATCCGTTATTGACAGTGCTGGTTTCATTGCGCGTGGGTGCAGTGTTTATCGGTCCAAAAGATCGTAAGCAAAACAAGGTGGTTGGTACGCTGTCATGGCCTTGATGGTACAGTAAACGATTCACAACCTATGCCAGTGTGCCATGGGAGATGTTATGCGTTCACGCTCGCTGTCCCTTACCATTCTACCTGCGATTGATGCCGTTGCGGCAAGCCAGTGGGATGCGCTGGTGAGTGAAGAGCAGCCCTTTTTATGTCATGCCTTTTTGGCTGCACTTGAAGCGAGCGGTTCGGTGGGTGCAGCTACTGGCTGGGTGCCTTGCCATTTATGCGTTTGGCAAGATTCCCGATTGGTCGGGGCGCTGCCCATGTACCGCAAGGACCACTCCTATGGCGAATATGTGTTTGATTGGGGGTGGGCGGAGGCGCTGGAGCGGGCAGGTGGCGACTACTACCCCAAAGGGCTAAGCGCTATTCCCTTTACTCCCGTGCCTGGCCCCCGAGCACTGATCGCCGCGAATGCCGATACTGCCGCTGTCCGTGAGCAGTTAGCCATCGGTTGGAAACAGCAGTGCGATGAGGTGGGGCTTTCCAGTTGGCACTTGCTGTTTGCCGAGGAGCCAGAGGTCGAGGCGTGGCAGCGCCAGTGTCCTGAGCTAATTGCGCGAGAAGGGGTACAGTTTCAGTGGCGAGACCGAGGTGTCGGCGATTTTGACGGCTTTTTAGCTAGTCTGACCTCAAAGCGTCGCAAAATGATAAAGCGTGAGCGGCGGTTAGTCGCTGATCAGGGCCTTACGCTGCATCGTCTGGAAGGTGCTGCGATTAGTGATGTCGATATGGCGCACTTCTATCGCTGCTACACCATTACATATCATGAGCGTGGCCGACCACCCTATCTTAATCACGTCTTCTTTGAACGCTTACGCCAAGTAATGCCCGAGGCGCTGATGTTGGTGCAGGTGCGTTTGGAGGGCAGGCCCGTGGCCGCTGCGCTCTATTTTCGCGGTGCACACACTCTTTATGGACGCTACTGGGGCAGTGAAATCCTCGCGGACTGCCTGCATTTCGAAGCCTGCTACTACCAAGGTATCGACTACTGCCTAGCCAAGGGGCTAACCCTATTTGACCCTGGCACCCAGGGCGAGCATAAACTGGTAAGGGGCTTTGCACCGCAGCGGGTTCGCTCGCTGCACTATGTGGCCCATCCAGGGCTTGCCGCAGGGGTCGCGCAGTTTTGCCAAGAAGAGGCTGCCCATATCATGGCCTATCGCCGTGCCGCCGAAGATGCCTTACCGTTTAAATAATTCCCACAGCGCTGCGGCTCGCTGCCTATCGCCCTTAATGGCATAATGCGCGCCGTTCTCGCTTTCACAAAGGATCTCTGTGATGCACAAATGGCTTGTGGTGATACTGCTTGCCGCTCTGGGATTGCTGCAGTACCAGCTGTGGCTGGGAAACGGCGGCTGGCAAGACCTCCAGGAGGTAGAGCAACGCGTTGCCGTGCAGGAAGCCGACAACGTGCCAATGCGTGAGCGCAATGCAAGGCTCGCAGCGGAAGTCACTGACTTAAAAACGGGACTCGATGCCATTGAAGAGCGCGCCCGTAGCGATATGGGAATGGTGCGCACCGATGAACAATTTTATTGGGTGCCCGGTGTTGCCATCAAAAACGAGCTAGTGGGAATCAATGCGGGGCTGGTTTCCCTGCCTGGAGCTATACCACCGAGCAGTGAAGGCGCCGCAGAATGAGTAACACACTATGGCTCGTCGTTCCTGCAGCGGGGCAGGGCAGACGTATGGGGGCCGATAAGCCTAAACAGTATTTGACGTTGAACAATCAGCCCATTCTGGCCCACACCTTGGCAAGGCTTCACGCCGCTTTTCCGCAGGCGCGGTTGGTACTTTGCCTAGACAGCGACGACCGCTGGTTCGACCCCACCTGGGTGCCTTTTGCGCAGTGGCAGCGTGTGTCAGGCGGTGCTGAGCGTATGCATAGCGTATTAAACGCTTTGCAAGCGATGACCGCCGAGGGCTCAGACCTCGTGATGGTGCACGATGTCGCGCGTCCGTGCATTACTCGTGATGATCTCCACGCGCTCTATCAAGCAGCGCAGACACACTCAGGCGGTGCGCTTCTGGCAATGCCGGTGGCGGATACCATGAAGCGCGATAACGGTGACCAGCTCAGCCAAATTACCGAACCGCGGGATGGTCTATGGCACGCGCTAACGCCACAGAGTTTCCGTTACTCGCTGCTGCGCCATGCGCTTGAACAGGCTCAGCAAACCGGCACGGTGGTCACTGATGAAGCCTCGGCGGTAGAAGCGCTGGGCGAGGCGCCACGGCTAGTGAGCGGACGCCGAGATAATCTAAAAGTGACCCACCCTGACGACTTAGCCCTGGCGGCTGCCATTCTGGCCGCCCAGTCGGCAACCGCCAGCAACAGGAGTTCCTAATGCGAATTGGCCACGGTTTTGACGTACACCGCTTTGGGCCGGGTGACCATTTAATGATTGGCGGCGTTAAGCTGCCGTTTGACCACGGTTTTGTGGCCCACTCTGATGGCGACGTACTGCTCCACGCGATCAGCGATGCGCTACTGGGTGCCTGTGCGCTGGGGGATATCGGCCGTCACTTTCCGGATACCGACCCCGCCTGGGCCGGTGCTGACAGCCGTGGCCTGCTGCGCCATGTGGTAACCCTGGTGCGTAGCGAGGGGTATCGCGTGGTGAATCTGGATGCAACGTTAATGGCCCAGGCGCCCAAAATGGCTCCCCATATTGACGCTATGCGCGCCGTCATCGCTGAAGATTTAGGAATTAGTCTTGGCCAGGTAAACGTCAAAGCCACCACTACTGAGCGCCTTGGCTTCACCGGGCGCGGTGAAGGCATTGCCGCAGAGGCGGTGGTACTGCTGACGGCCCCAGAGGCGCTGAATGCTTAACCTACCCCCATGGCAGCGTAGCCTAACGCCCGCTTTCGGCGTGCCCGCGCCAGGGCAGTACCGTGCTCAGCCGGAAGACTTTATCGTCGATGAGCAGCTTGATTTTATCCCGGAAGCTCATGGTGAACACCTGTGGCTGCGGCTTGAAAAGCGTAACCAAACCACGTTAGATATGGTGAAACAGCTAAGCCGACTGTGTGGCGTCACGCCTAGAGATATTGGCTATTCCGGCATGAAAGATCGGGTCGCGGTGGCTCGCCAATGGTTAAGCGTCCATTTGCCAGGGCGCGATGCCCCGGCGGATTTGTCGGCTTCTTTGGCAGCGCTGGGGGTTACGGTACTTGAGCAGGCGCGCCACCCACGTAAGCTAAAGCGGGGCGTGCATCGCACTAACCACTTTACGCTACGCCTGAGCGGTGAGGCGGTTCAGTCGGCCGATTTTTTGCCACGCTGGGAAACGCTCTGCGCCCAGGGCGTGCCCAACTATTTCGGCCATCAGCGCTTTGGCGCAGGGGCGCGCAACTTACAGCGTGCCGCCGCCGTGCTGGCGAAAGGCTGGCGCAAGCGCGACGACCGGCAGGGCATGATGCTCTCCACTGCGCGCAGCTTTCTGTTCAACGAGCTGCTTAGCGTGCGGCTGCAGGATGGTAACTGGTGCCAGCCCATCGCTGGCGATGCTCTCATGCTTGATGGCACCCAAAGTGTGTTTGGCATTGAGGCGGTGGAGGAGAGTTTGGTGGAGCGCGCCGTTGCGCTAGACGTTCACCCAACCGGCGTGCTGTGGGGCGTTGGCCGCTCGGCTGAAGGAGATGCTGGGGCTTATGAAGCGCAGCTCGCCGCTCAGCACCCTGCACTGTGTGAAGGGCTTGAAAAAAGCGGCGTCAAGCGCGGGCAGCGTGCGCTACGTGCCCGGCTTATTGCGCCGCAAATAACCTTCGATGCAGACGCCGTGCTACTCTCGTTTGCCCTGCCGCGAGGCAGCTTTGCCACGGCGGTCATTGGCGAGTTAATTCATCATCCCGACACGGCTTAACGCTGAGGTGAGGAGATTCTGATGCGGCGACTGCTGCTTTCCAACGATGACGGTGTTCACGCCCCCGGCCTTAGAGCGCTTTACGAGGCACTAACACCCCACGCTAACCTACGCGTGGTTGCCCCTGACCGTGACCGCAGCGGGGCCAGTAATTCGCTGACGCTATCGCGTCCGCTTGCGCTGACGGCGTTAGACAACGGCTTTTATAGTGTGGACGGCACTCCGGCCGACTGCGTCTATTTAGGCGTGAATGGGATGTGGGACGAGCGTCCTGATTTGGTCATTTCAGGGATTAACCATGGCAGTAACCTCGGTGATGACGTGCTTTATTCAGGCACGGTCGCCGCCGCGATGGAGGGGCGTAATCTAGGTATGACGGCGATTGCCATGTCGCTGTGCGGCGCCCACCATTTTGCGACGGCAGCCCAGTTTGCCGCGAGCCTCATCGGTGCCGCTGATCAACTCTCACTGCCGCCTCGTACGCTGCTGAATGTGAACGTCCCTGACCTGCCCTGGGAAAAAATCAAAGGTGTTAAAGTTACCCGCTTGGGCTACCGCGGCCCAGCCGAAAAGCCTGTGCCGGTGCAAGACCCCCGGGGCCGTACCCGCTACTGGATTGCCCCGGTGGCGGCTAACGCTGACGACGGTGAAGATACCGACTTTGCGGCCATCGAAGCAGGTTATGTATCGATTACGCCACTGCAAACTGATTTAACGCGCCACTCCGCGCGTCGTGATGTGCAGGACTGGTTGGATGCCTTTGCCTGAGCTATCTCCTGGTGAGCGGCGCGGCCGTGGAATGACTTCCCAGCGCACCCGTGACCGTATGATCAAGCGCCTGATTCAACAAGGCGTGCGTAACCAGTGCGTGTTAGACGTGATGGCCAGCGAGCCGCGTCATCTGTTTGTCGATGAAGCGCTCGCTCATCGCGCCTATGAAGATACCGCTCTACCCATTGGTTTTGGTCAAACGCTTTCCCAGCCGCTAACCGTCGCGCGCATGACCGAGCTGGTACTTCGCGCGTCGCCCCAGCGCGTGCTGGAAGTGGGGACTGGTTCAGGTTATCAAACGCTGATTTTGTCGCGCCTAGTAGAAACGCTTTACTCCGTGGAGCGAATCTATACGCTGCACGAGCGAGCAGCAGAGCGGCTATGGCGGCTAGGTGCCCCAGCGACATTAGCTGTGGCCGACGGCAGCGAAGGCTGGCCGGAAGCTGCGCCCTTTGACGTTATTTTGCTCACGGCCTGCGCGCAAACGCTGCCGGAAGTATTACTTGAACAGCTGAGTTATGACGGTGTGCTTATTGCACCGCTGGAAGAGTCAGATGGCAGTCAGTGGCTTACCCAAATTAAGCGTATTGGCTCTGCCTTTGAAAAGCGCAGGCTTGAACCCGTGCGTTTTGTACCCCTATTGCAAGGAGTGGTGGATTGAAGCGTCGACCCATAGGACTGTTTTTAAAAGGCGCCGGGATGGGCGCTGCCGATGCAGTACCTGGCGTATCGGGAGGCACGATTGCCTTTATTACCGGTATTTATGAAGAGTTAATCAACACTATTAAACAGTTTGGGCCTAGCGCCTTTGGCGCTTGGCATCGCGAGGGCTGGGTGGGCTTAAGTCGGCACCTGAACTTGGCGTTTCTAATACCGCTACTGCTGGGTGTTGCGGTCAGTTTGGTGAGCGTGGCTCACTTAGCGCTGTGGCTAATGGAGGCGCAACCGCTGCTATTGGAGGGGTTCTTTTTCGGGCTTGTAGCGGCCTCGGCACTGGTGGTTGGGCAGGCTGGAGAACGATGGAAAATTTGGTACTTGCTGCCGCTGCTCATTGGCTTGATGCTCGCCGAATGGTTGCCGAGCCTGATGCCGCTGGTGCTCATGGCGGGTAACGAGTCGCTGGTCGTCATCCTGGCGGGTGCCATTGCGATCAGTGCTATGTTGCTGCCCGGCGTATCCGGCAGCTTTTTATTGCTCACGATGGGACTCTACGGCACCATCATGGGGGCTATTCGCAGCTTCGATCTTGGCATTATCATGCTGTTTGGAGTGGGGTGCATCATCGGGTTGGCGCTCTTTTCACGACTGCTTTCGTGGCTATTGCGGCGCTACCATGGCGCGACACTACAACTATTGTTGGGCTTTATTGTTGGCTCGCTACCGGTTCTCTGGCCCTGGCGTGAGCTGTTACGCTACCAGCTAGGTCCCGATGGGCAAATGATTCCGCTGGATTATCGCTATCTATTACCCAGCGATTACGCCGTGCTGACAGGGGCGTCGGCACAGGTAACTGGCGTGATAACGTTGATGGTCGTCGGTGCGCTACTCGTCGTAGCGCTCAACCGTCGTGCGGCCACTCATGCCCAGCATCACTCGACAGATAATCGTTCCATTGATCGTTAGCACGGCGTTGAACAGGAGTAGGGTTTCCATGCGTAAGGTTTTTATGATGACGGTGCTTGCACTGGCGGTGAGTGGCTGTGCCAGTCAGCAGTCCAACACTCCCCAGGTGCGCGATTTGAGCGACGCACGCCGTGCGGTGGAAAACTCACCACAGTACACCGTCAAAGCAGGCGATACGCTCTATGGCATCGCGTGGCAGCACAATCTGGACTATCGCCAGCTCGCCGCCATCAACAATATCGATGCGCCTTACCAAATTTATCCTGGTCAAACCATCGCTTTGCGTGAAGGAGCGGGAGGTATGTCGACTTCGTCTGGCAGCAACGCGTCACCCGCTTCGACCAGCGGTGCCGTTGCTACGGGGCTGCAACCACAAGCCACTGCCGTGGCAAGCAATGACCAGGAGCTCGACTGGCTGCTGCCGGACGAGAGTGCCATCGAGCGCAACCAGCGCCTAACCGCCGAGCGGGCTGAGCGCACGGCGGTGGAAGCATCCCAGCAGGTAGCTGCCGCTGCTAATGCCCCGGTTGAATCCACTAATCAACAGCCGCCAGCCCAGCCCGCGCAGGAGCCAGCGCCCACGCCTGAACCGACCCCAGAGCCAGAGCCGGAACCTGCCGCTGAGCCGGAACCTGCCGCTCAGCCCACTCAAACCGTCCGCACCGATCGCTCGTCGCGTACCTTTACGCCTGCCGAAAACATCGATTGGCAATGGCCAACCGATGGTCAGGTCATCGGTGAGTTTGGGCAGGGAGGCAGCATTACAGCAGGGATTGATATCGCTGGGCAAAAGGGGCAACCTATTCGTGCAGCAGGCCCTGGTATTGTGGTCTATGCCGGTAGCGGTGTACGTGGCTACGGTAACCTAATACTACTGAAACATAACGATCAGTTTCTCAGCGCGTATGCACATAATGATAGTTTAAGCGTCAAAGAGAATGATGTCGTCGAGGCTGGTGAAGTCATCGCCACGATGGGCGATAGCGATGCAGATGCCGTCAAACTGCATTTTGAGGTGCGCCGCGATGGTCAGCCGCAAAATCCGTTGGACTATCTGCCATCGCGCTAGTCATTACCTAGCAGGTGTAACGTGTCAAGCCTGCTAGGGCAACCCGCATAGCTGAATTAGAGCGTCATATAACAATAAGGTGTATGCGCACAGGGAGTGCGACCACCCTTACTTTTCTAAATGGCGGTTAGGCGAGACAACGGGGGTATGAACATGAGTATGCTGGAGAAGGACCTACAGGAGATTGACCTGGATGAGGTTGAAGAGGCGTTAGATGACGCTGACGACGACGCCACGGCAGAGGAGGAGGCGTTTGAAAAAGCGCTGGGCCGTGAAGACCGTCAATCGACTCAAAGCTTGGATGCGACACAGATCTACCTTAACGAAATTGGTTTTTCTCCGCTGCTGACGCCGGAAGAAGAAGTGTACTATGGCCGCCTAGCGCGTAAAGGCGATGCGCTTGGCCGCTCAAGGATGATTGAGTCTAACCTGCGCCTAGTGGTCAAGATTGCCAGGCGCTACCTGAACCGAGGCTTAACGCTGCTCGATTTAATCGAGGAAGGTAATCTTGGTTTGATTCGGGCGGTGGAGAAGTTTGACCCCGAACGGGGCTTCCGCTTCTCTACTTACGCCACGTGGTGGATTCGCCAAACGATAGAGCGTGCGCTGATGAACCAGACGCGTACTATTCGTCTGCCGATTCACGTGGTGAAAGAGCTCAACATTTATCTGCGTGCTGCCCGTGAGCTGACTCAAAAGCTGGATCACGAAGCTACCGCCGAAGAGATCGCTGAGCATCTTGATAAACCGGTCGAGACAGTTAAGAAAATGCTGGGGCTTAACGAGCGGGTGTCGTCGGTGGATTCTCCCATGGGCGGCGACAGCGATAAGCCGCTGATTGATACGCTCACCGACGATGAGGTGCTGGGGCCGGAAGCGTGCTTGGTGGATGGCGACGTGCGCGAACACGTAGACCACTGGCTGGATGAGCTAAGCGAAAAACAGCGCGAAGTCGTGGTACGCCGTTTCGGTTTACGCGGTCACGAGGCAGCAACGCTGGAAGAAGTGGGTGCCGAGATTGGCCTAACGCGGGAGCGCGTTCGACAAATTCAGGTAGAAGCGTTAAAGAAGCTGCGCCGCTCCCTGGAAAAACAGGGGCTTTCCCTCGACGCGATTTTCGAGAGTTAATTCCGGGTCGAGAGTTAAACCAGCTGCTTCCGACAAGCCCAACGGAAGTATTAAATAGCGCACCGAGTTATCTGCTCGGTGCGCTGTTTTTAGGGCGAACCATTTTCATTCATACATTACTGAGTGACTCCGCTCAGTCCGGCAAGTACGCCGGTCAGTGACCTAGTAAGTGAGAGAGCCATGCGCCCGTTAGTGGCCCATATTGATTTGGACGCGCTGCGTCACAACTATCAACTGGCGTGCCGCTGCGCCCCGCAAAGTCGCTCAGTTGCCGTCATTAAAGCCGATGCCTACGGCCACGGTGCACTGGCTTGTGCCCGTGCCTTAGAAACTGACGTTCCGGCATTTGCAGTGGCCTGCATCGAAGAGGCGCTGAGCCTGCGCGAAGGAGGCATCAAAGCGCCCATTGTGCTGCTAGAGGGTATTTTCAGTGCCGATGAGCTGGCGCTGGTCGATCAGCACCGTTTATGGATCAGTGTGCACAGTGCGTGGCAGGTCGAAGCGCTGCTGGCGTATTCGCCACGGCAGCCTATTCCTGTTTGGTTAAAGGTGGATTCGGGGATGCACCGTTTGGGGTTCTCGCCGGAGGAGGCGACCAGTGTTTGGCAGCGTTTGGTGGATGCGCCGCAGGTAACGGCGCTGCATCTGATGAGCCACTTTGCCACCGCCGATGCGAAAGATCCTAGCTACTTCAACCGCCAGATGAATACGCTAAAAGCGCTGGCTGCCAAGCTGAAGGCACCGCTGTGTCTGGCCAACTCCCCGGCGACGCTGGCATGGCCTGCCGCACATGGCGACTGGAATCGCCCCGGCGTGATGCTCTATGGCAGCGACCCGCTGGAAGTGCCCAACGAGATCACCCAGCAGCTACGCCCGGTGATGACATTACGCTCAGAAATTATTGCGTTGCGCGAGTTGGCGGAGGGGGATCAGGTGGGCTATAGCGGCCGCTGGAAGGCCAAGAGACCCTCTAAAATTGCCGTAGTCGCCGCAGGTTATGGCGATGGCTATGACCGCCACGCGGTCGATGGTACACCGGTACTGGTCAACGGCCAGCGCTGCCCCATTGCCGGTAAGGTCTCTATGGATATGCTGACGGTGGACGTTACCGACGTGCCTGATGCCGCGATTGGCAGTGAAGTGGTGCTATGGGGAACTGCTAGCAATGGCAGTGTGCTGCCGGTGGACGAGGTGGCCCGCTACTGCGATACCATCAGCTATACGCTGCTGACCGGTGTGCTTCCCAGGGCTCCTCGGCGCTATCATGGGGCTCACGTTTAAACGGTTATCTGTATGTCAAAAGCGTCTTATCCGCGCTCCTTTGCGCACCCTCGCTACTGGCCGACATGGCTGGCGATTGGCCTAATGTATGTGGCCGCGTGGCTCCCCTGGCGGTTGAAGCTATGGGTAGGTAAAGCGATTGGCCTGCTGGCGTGGCGCTTCGTGAAGCGTCGTCGGCACATCACCGCCACGAACATCGCGCTCTGCTTTCCAGAAAAAAGCGCCGACGAGCAGCGTCAACTGGTCAAAGAGACATTCATTGCCAACGGGATCGGTTTGGTTGAAACCGCAACTGGCTGGTGTCGTGATGCCGAAGGGCTGCGTCATCGAGTGGCCTATCACGGCCAAGAGCACCTTGCACGCGCTAAAGCCCAGGGCAAAGGCGTGCTGGTGGTGGGTATCCACTTTTCGACGCTGGACTTAGGCGGGGCGTTGCACTCGCTGTTCTTCCCGGCAGATGTGGTTTACCGCCCCCATAACAACCCGCTGTTCGAGCGATTTATGACCCGCGCCCGTTCGCGTATTTTCGGCCAAGCCATTGATCGCCATGACCTGCGCGGCGTGGTGCGCCGTATCAAAGCAGGGCACATCGTGTGGTACTCACCGGATCAGGATTTCGGCCGCGATGTCAGCGTCTTTGCGCCGCTATTTGGTCAGCAAGCGGCGACGATTCGTCTTACGGCCAAAATTGCCCGCATGACGGGCGCCCCCGTCGTTCCGCTGATGTTCCACCGTAATCCGGATAATCGCACCTACACCATTGAGTGTTTGCCGGCGTTCGAGGATTTCCCCTGCGGCGATGAACTGGCCGATGCTACGCGGGTAAATGCCTTCATCGAGCGAGCGATACGCAAACATCCCGAGCAGTATCTATGGCTGCATCGGCGCTTTAAAACCCGTCCTGAGGGCGAGGCAGGTTTTTACTAGCCGTATCAACAAAGCGCATAAAAAAAGCTGCCCGCGGGCAGCTTTTCGGTGGCTTCATAGCTTGCTTAAGGCAACGCCTTAATCGAGATTACGGGAGTAGAAGATCTCCAGCATCTCTTTACGTAGGCGGCTTTCGATATCCCGCGCTTCTTCGAAGGTGATGTCGCGGCGCGACGTGCCGAACAGGTAGTTATCCAGCTCGAAGTCCTTGAGCAGCATCTTGGTGTGGAACATGTTTTCCTGATACACGTTCACGTCGATCATCTGATAGGCCTGCTTGGTGTCTTCCGCCAAGTAGTCCTGGATCGAGGTGATGTCGTGGTCAATAAACAGCTTTTTGCCATCCACATCCCGCGTAAAGCCGCGCACGCGGTAATCCATGGTCACGATATCGGAATCAAAACTATGGATCAGGTAGTTCAGCGCTTTCAGCGGGCTGATATGCCCACAGGTCGAGACATCGATATCCAGACGGAAGGTGCTGATGCCGTTGTCAGGGTGCGACTCCGGGTAGCTGTGTACCGTCACATGGCTCTTATCCAGGTGGGCCACCACGGTTTCCGGTAGCGGGCCTGGGCCTGGTTCGATTTGTCCAGGCGTTGGCTCATCCAGCTCGTGTTCGGCGATCAGGATGGTCACACTCGCGCCATGCGGCTCATAATCCTGACGCGAGATGTTCAGTACATGAGCGCCAATGATGTTGGTGACGTCTTTCAGGATCTGCGTCAAACGTTCGGCGTTGTAAAGCTCATCGATATAGTCGATATAAGCCGCACGCTGCTCTTCGGTTTTGGCGTAACAGATGTCGTAAATATTGAAGCTCAAAGAGCTGGTCAGGTTGTTGAACCCGTGGAGTCGGAGATTATCTGACACTTCCGAACCTCCCTATGGCAGATGAGGACACCCCGACGAGCCAGCGCCGGAACCGATAAACACTTGTCACCGTGCTAACGCAGCCGCCGTGAAGACGACCCCGCACTACGCAGTAAAGGGAAAAACAAGCGGGCGTATTATGCCCGCCCAGGGCGTGGCTTGCATCCAGTCACGCCATTTTTTTGATGCTGCAGCGTCACCCGCGTGGCCAGCCGACCCATGACGGCTCAAGCTTCGCGGATCTCATAGGAGTGAGTGATCTCAACGCCGCCTTTGACCAGCATGATAGAAGCGCTGCAGTATTTCTCTGCCGATAGCTCCACAGCCCGCTGAACCTGCTTCTCTTTTAAGCCACGACCAGTGACCACAAAGTGGACGTGGATCTTGGTGAACACGGACGGCACTTCATCGGCGCGCTCGGCGTCCAGCTCGGCAACGCAGTCGGTGACCTCTGCGCGGGCCTTATCAAGAATGTTCAAGATATCAAAGGCGGTGCAACTGCCCATGCCCATCAACAGCATTTCCATCGGCCGAGGGCCGGTGTTGCGACCGCCGTGGTCGGGTGGGCCATCAATCACAACGCTGTGTCCGCTACCGGATTCCGCTACAAACTGGCGGCCATCGGTCCATTTTACCCGTGCTTTCACGTTGCTCTCCTCATCTTGGCGACGAAAGGTAAGTCGCGCAGCATAACATTTCTAGAAGGCAACGCACGGCTTCATCGTGCGCTGCCAGTTGGTATCAGGCTGATTGAAGGTGCCTATCAAGCTCGGCTAGTCGCTCGGGGGTTCCCACATCAACCCAGTGGCCCGCAAAGTGCTCGCCGCTAACGCGGTGCTCTGCCATGGCCCGTTTCAGCAATGGGGCCAGGGCGAAGGCGCCGGCAGGTTCAAAGGCGACCAGTTCAGGGCGTATCAAACTGATGCCTGCAAAGGTGAAGCGAGCCTCCCCGTGTGGTGAAACGCGCCCCTGGCGAAGTGAAAAATCGCCTTCAGGGTGATGGGCAGGGTTATCCACCAATACCAGATGCGCCAAATCACCTGCTGCCAGCGTGGAAGCACTCGGTAGGTAGTCACACCACACATCACCATTGACCAGTAAGAACAGCGCATCGCCCAGCAGCGGTAGTGCCTGTTGAATACCACCGCCGGTCTCAAGCGGGCTAGCCTCCTGGCTCCAGTGAATGCGCATTTGGTAGGCCGAGCCATCGCCCAGTGCAGAGATAATTTGCTCGGCACGGTAGCTCACGTTAATGACCACTTCATTAATGCCTGCACGCTTTAAACGCTCCAAGTGGTGCACGATCAGCGGTTTGCCCGCCACGGGCAGCAATGGTTTAGGGCAGTGGTCGGTGAGCGGGCGCATCCGTTTGCCCAGGCCTGCCGCCAAAATCATCGCTTTCATGGAGCGTCCTCTTCCAGGCGCTGCATGATCGCCGGGCGCAGCACGCCCGTTACCCAGTCGGCAAACTCGCGGTGTTGGGGCAGGGCCGCTAGGCTATCTTCCAGGTGCGCCAAAAAGTGGGGCAGGCGGGCTAAATAGCCTTCTTTGCTGTCGCGCAGCGTCAACCGACAAAAGATGCCCAGCACTTTCAGCGAGCGCTGTGCGGCCATGGCGTGGCACTGCGCTAAAAAAGTTTCCTCGCTGACCGAGCGGGTCAAACGACCTTCTTGCCGCGCCTGCTGATAGAAAGCGCCGACGAAGGAGGCAAACTGGTCAGCGCTAAAACGGCAGTAGCGGCCCCGCAGTAGCGAAATAACGTCGTAGCTGAGCGGGCCTGCCACGGCGTCCTGGAAGTCGATCATGTAAAGCGTTTGATCGTGCAGCATCAGGTTCATGGCATCGAAATCGCGGTGGACGCTCACCACCGGCTGCGCTAATGCATGCTCTATCAATTTATCGCGTACTGCCTCCCAGCTATCGGGAACTGATAGCGACAGCCAGCGCCCCAGGCACCACTCGGGAAATAGGTCCAGCTCCCGGCCAAGCAGGGCGGCATCGTAATCAGGCAGGGCGGCCGGGTTAGTGCGGTTTTGCAACTGGGCAATCACAGCAAGTGCGTCTAAATGGCTCTGCTCTGTGCGTGCTGGATCGGTGAAGGTAGCCTGCAGCGGTGTGTCGCCCAAGTCATCAAGCAGCAAAAAACCAGCGTCTAAGTCGCTGGCGTGAATGTAAGGCACAGGCAGCCCGGCGGCGTGCCAGCGCTGGCCGATAGCCACAAACGGCGCCGAGTCCTCCTGTGCCGGGGGTGCATCCATCACCACTTGGGTGTTGCCATCCGGTAGCGTTAGTCGAAAATAGCGCCTAAAACTGGCGTCACCGCCCGCAGCAGAGAGGCGAATAGTGGCGCTATCAAGGCCGTGGTGTTGCGCCGCCCACTGGGTGAGGGCGTCAATCCGAGAAGAGGACATGCAAGCTCCTTGCTGGTCGGGCATCATGCGGGCTGTATAATACCGATTCTGGATGCCAAGGATAACGAACATGGGCAAGCGAATCTCGCGCACCGTACCGGTTGCGCATACGCTGCTGGGCAGTTTGCTCGCTGGCGCCTCGTTTTCAGCGGTGGCGCAGGACCAAACCCTGCCCGCAGAAGCGCTGGACTGGCAGGCCTGGAGCCAAGACGAAGCGCCGCAACAGCTATGTCGGGGGCGCTATGTGATGCCCGCCTACCGCTTGCCAGCGGAAGAGAACCCGGAAACGCTCTCGGTAGAAACCCGGGAAGTGGATTACGCCGCAGACGGTGAAGCCTTGCTGCGTGGCGACGTGGTACTACGCCGGGGCGATACCGAACTGCAGGCAGAGCGCGTCTTTCTACCCGCAGACCGTCAGCAGGTGGATGCTGAGGGCAACCTGGCTATCCGCGATGGACAAGCCCTGGTGCGTGGCGAGCAAGCCACCCTCATGCTGAACGAAGACCGCGCATCGCTGCGTAACAGCCACTATGTGCTCTACGACCAGCACCTGCGCGGCCAGGCCAGCCAGCTAGAGCAGACCGGCGAAAATCAGTACCGCCTTCAGGAGGCCACGTTTACCACCTGTGACCCCGGCGCCAATAGCTGGCAGTTGGTAGGTAGTGATATTCGCCTCGATCAAGCCTCGGGGTTTGGCACTGCCCGCCATGCGCGCCTGGAAGTTAAAGATGTGCCGGTATTTTACTGGCCGTGGCTGCGCTTCCCCATTGATGACCGCCGCCATACCGGACTGCTCTCGCCGTCAGTGGGCTTCTCAAGCGATGGCTTTGGTTATACCCAGCCTTTCTACTGGAACATTGCACCGAACCAGGATGCCACCATTACCCCGCGCTGGATGTCTGACCGAGGACTGCTGCTCAACGGCGAGTACCGCTACCTGCTGGAAGAGAGCCAAGGCTTGGTCGAGGGCGGTTATCTCGATAGCGACGGCGGCACCAATAGAGGTGACAACCGCTTTGAAGGCGACGACCGCTGGTACATTGATGCCCAGCACGCGGGCACGTTAACGCCCCGCAGTGATTACCGGCTCCGTTACGGCGCCGCCAGCGATGGGCGCTATTTCGACGACTTTGGGGGTGCGTTCGGCAGCGGTGATCGGGTCAGTATGGAGCGCCTGGCGCAGGTGGACTACCGCGGCGAGCGCTGGCAGTTAGACGCCCGTGCCCAGGGCTTCCAACGTTTGGAAGACCCGCTCAGCGATACCGACCGTCCGTTCTACCGCCTGCCGAGTTTGACCGCCAATGCCAACTGGCAGCTAGACAACGGCCTGTATACCCAGTGGCGCTCGAACGCGACCTATTTCTGGCGCGACGTGGATGAGCGGCGAGTTCCGGAGCGCGAGGCGGCCATCGGTTCGCGCCTTCACCTGACGCCTGCGGTGGGCTGGCGCTATGAGCAGCCCTGGGGCTATATCGAGCCACGCACCGAGCTTTGGCACACCGCGTACGAATTGGATTATGGCGACCGCGTGACCGATCGCACGACCTCACCTTCGCGTAGCGTGGCGATCACTTCCATCGACAGCGGCCTGGTATTTGAGCGTGAGCTTGAGCTAGGCGGGCGCGGTTATCGCCAGACGCTTGAACCCCGCGTTAACTATGCCTACGTGCCGCGTACCGACCAGACCCAGCTGCCGTACTTCGATAGCCGTGAACGGGTATTCTCCTGGGATCAGCTCTGGTCCCCGCACCGCTTCTCGGGGGCTGACCGGGTCGGTGATCTGAATCGCGTCTCGTTGGGCGTACAGTCACGCTTGATCGAAGATAGCGCTGGTCGGGACCGACTCACCTTCGGCGTCGGTCAAAGCTACTACTTCTCCGAGCGGCGCATCGATAGCGAAGGCGACCCGGACACGCTGCCGCCGCGCCCCAGCGAAGACCCTTCCGTGAATCCGGAAAGCCGCTATCAGGCCACCCGTGACCGCTCTCCGCTGGTCACTCGCCTGGATTGGCAAATATCGGATCGCTGGAGTACCGGCTACGAATGGCTCTACGATGACGAGCGTGAACAGACCGAGCGCTCCAGTGTGGATGTACGCTATCGCCACCCGGAAGGGCACGTAGTGAACCTTGGCTACCGTTGGGAGATCGAAGGGTTCGATCCGAGCGTGATACCCGGCGACTATGGCTTCCGTGACTACAGTCGCGAAGAGTGGGATCTTTCGCTGGCGTGGAAAGCGAACCCAAGGATTGATTTGATTGGCCGCTACCTGCACGATCAAACCAACAACCGTCCCCTGGAACAGCTCGCGGGCCTGCAGTGGAACGACTGCTGCTATGGCGTACAGCTGGTATGGCGTGAATGGATCGACGATAACGATACGGCGCGGGTTGGCGATGACTTCAACGACCGCGGGCTATTTTTGCGCTTTGTGTTTCGTGGTCTAGGTGGCGTGGGTCAAGAGGCCGACGGCTACTTTGAGCAGGCGATTCCTGGCTACCGTCCCACGCCCTTATGAACGACCACTTTAAAATAGCGACTGAAAGAGACTTTTTATGATGATCAGAAAGACCTTGCTGAGCTGCGCGCTGAAGAAACGAGCCACCCAGCTGTCCGCAGGCAGCCTGATGGTGCTCTGCCTGAGCACGGGTGCGGCGCTGGTTCCGCTGACCGTGCATGCGCAAAATTTCGAGTCGGCCCAGCGTCAGCAGTTGGATAGCGTCGTCGCGGTCGTCAATGATGGCGTCATCATGCGCAGCGAGTTGGATGACCGCATTGCCCAGGTGGAGCAGCAAGCAGCGGCTCAGGGCGGCAATTTGCCGCCGCGTAACCAGCTGGCCCAGCAAGTGTTGGAGCGTATGGTCATGGATGAAATCCAGCTGCAAATGGCCCGCCGAGCCAATCTGAGTGTGGATGACACCGAACTCAACCGCCAGCTACGCAGCATTGCCGAATCCAACAACATGACGCTGGATCAGTTTGCCGATGCGGTAGAAGCCGACGGCATTACTCTGGCCGACGTGCGCGAAGACGTACGCCGTGAAATGTTGATGCGTCAAGTACAGCAGCGCCAGATCAGTCAGCGCGTCACGGTCTCCGATCGCGATGTGGAGCGTTTCTTGAGCCAGCAGCCAAGCCAGCAGCAGGGGCAAGCCTTTATCGAAGAGACCCGTGCCCGCCATATCCTGGTGGAACTGACGCCTACGCGTAACGAGAACCAAGCCCGCGCCCGCGCAGAAGAGGCTCGCCAGCGTTTACAGCAGGGCGCAGACTTCGCGTCGGTGGCCCGTGAGTACAGCGACGATCGTGGTAGCGCCATGAACGGCGGCGACCTGGGCTGGGTGCGCCCTGGCCAAACGGTCCCTGCGTTCGAAGAAGCCATGACGTCTCTCAGCCCGAACCAGCTCTCCGAGCCTGTGCGCTCGCAGTTCGGCTATCACGTCATCGAAGTGCTGGAGCGTCGCCGTCAGGACGTGACCGAAGAGAGCCGTCGTGAGCAGGTGCGCCAAGCGATTTTCCAGCGTCGTGCCAACGAAGAGCTGCAAACCTGGCAGCGTGAAATCCGTGAACAGGCCTTCGTGGATATTCGTCTCTAATGACGCGGCCGCTGCTGTTGACCACCGGTGAGCCTGCGGGCATCGGGCCAGAGCTTGCGCTGATGCTGGCCGCTCGTGGGCAATTAGCCAACACGGTGGCGGTGGGTGACCCGCAGATGCTGCGCCAGCGCGCCGCGCTGCTCGGGCTGGCCGTAGAGGTCGTCGAGGCCGCGCCGGGTGGCTTGGATATATCCTCTCCAGGGCGTTTGGTGGTGTGGCCCGCCACACTGCGAGCGCCTGCCACGCCTGGGGTGCTCGATCCCGCCAATGCCCGCTACGTGTTGGAGACACTGCAAATTGCCGTAGACGCCTGCCAAGCAGGGCAGGCTGCGGCAATGGTCACCGCGCCGCTGCATAAAGGGGTCATCATCGAAGGGGGCTTTCCCCACTTCACCGGCCATACCGAGTGGTTGCGCGACGCCTGTGGCGTCGATGAGGTGGTGATGCTGCTGGCGACCGATGCCGCGCTGCATGCCAAGAACCCGCTTTGGCAAGGCAGCGGCGATTTGCGCGTGGCGCTGGTGACGACTCATCTGCCGCTGCGTGACGTGGCCGATGCCATCACGTTCGAGCGGGTCACCCAGATTAGCCGCTTACTGGCCGCTGACCTGCGGCGCCAATTTGGCATCTTGAATCCACGCATTGCGGTGTGCGGCCTCAACCCCCATGCCGGGGAAGAAGGGCATTTGGGGCGCGAAGAGCTGGACACGATCATTCCGGCCCTCGACGCGCTGCGTGCCGACGGGTTGGATATCCAAGGGCCGCTGCCCGCCGATACGCTGTTCACTCCACGCCACCTAGCCGGAGTCGATGCGGTGCTGGCGATGTATCACGACCAGGGCTTGGCAGTGCTAAAATACGCAGGCTTTGGGCAAGCTGCGAATATTACCCTCGGCCTACCGCTGGTACGTACTTCAGTGGACCACGGCACCGCGCTGGATTTGGCGGGCCGCGGCACTGCCGACCCCAATAGCCTGGGCGTTGCGCTCGCCCTCGCGCAGCGCCTTGCTGCTCAGCGTGCCAGCACCCTGGCCGCTTTATGAATCAACCCTCCAAGGAACACTGTTAGATGTCTCAAGTGCCTCAGCAGCACCGTGCTCGTAAACGCTTCGGTCAAAACTTTCTGCGTGACCTCGGCATTATTTCGCGTATCGTCCGCGCTATCGGGCCACGCGAAGGCGACCGACTCGTCGAAATTGGCCCTGGGCAAGGGGCACTGACGGCGCCGCTGTTAGAGGCAACCGGCAAGCTGGAAGTAATCGAACTCGACCGCGACCTGATTCCTGGCCTACGGGTGCAGTTTTTCAACTACCCCGAGTTCGTGATTCACGAAGGCGACGCGCTGAAGTTCGATTTTGCCGAGCTGAAGGGCGATGGCCCGGCGCTGAGGGTAGTGGGTAACCTGCCTTACAACATCTCCACGCCTTTGATCGTGCATTTGCTGAGTATGGGCAGCGCCATCGCCGATATGCACTTCATGCTGCAAAAAGAGGTAGTGGAGCGCTTGGCCGCCGAGCCAGGCAGCACCGACTGGGGCCGTCTTTCCGTCATGGCGCAGTACTACTGCCAGGTAGACCATCTGTTCATCGTGCCGCCGGAAGCCTTTGTACCGCGTCCGAAGGTAGATTCCGCGATTGTGCGCTTAACGCCCCACGAACACCTGCCCCACACCGCCGATGACCCGACGCTGCTGTTCGAGCTGGTGAAGCTGGCCTTTGGCCAGCGGCGTAAAACCCTGCGGAATAACCTGAAAGGGCGGGTGAGTGCCGACACGTTGGAAGCGCTAGGCATTGACCCTGCACGGCGGCCGCAAACTCTAACCGTGGCGGAGTACGTGGCAATTGCCAACCAAGTAGCCGCCGATGAGGCGGCCAGCGCAGTGGCTAACGGTGATACTAAGGGGAGTGATGAGGCTTGAGCGGTTTAGACATTGAGGTGAGCGTCACGCCGGAGTTTCGTGACGCAGAGTCTAGCGACAGTGAATCCCGCTACGTGTTTAGCTACACGGTGACGGTTCATAACCAAAGCCCGCACAGCGTACGGCTAATGGCGCGTTACTGGAAAATCACCCAGGGCAGCGGCGACAGCCAAGAGGTGCGTGGCAAGGGCGTGGTGGGCCAGCAGCCGCTGATTGGCCCTGGCCAGCGTTTTCGTTATACCAGCCGGGCGATTTTGCAAACGCCGGTCGGTGTGATGGAGGGTGCCTACACCCTGCTTAATACGTATACCCAGCGGGCTTTTGATGTGCCCGTTTCGCCTTTTCGTCTAGCGGTGCCCCGTCAACTGCACTGAACTCTGTTAGCCGGGAATGCCCATGAGTATCTATGTCATTGGCGACCTGCACGGCTGCCATGTTGAATTTATTAGCCTGCTGGAAGCAATAGACTTTAACCCGACCCACGATACGCTCTGGCTGGTTGGGGATTTGATTAACCGTGGCCCAGGGTCGCTTGCCTGCCTGCAGGAAGCTAAAGCGCTGGGCAGTGCCGTGCGCTGTGTGCTCGGTAACCACGATTTTCACCTGCTGGTGGTCGCCCGCGGGGGCGGCAGGTTGAAGAAAAACGATACGCTGGACGATATTCTCGCCTCGCCCCAGCGGGAAGCGCTGCTGGATTGGCTGCAGAGCCAGCCTTTGGCGGTTCAAGAAGGCAATACGTTAATGACCCACGCCGGAGTGTTGCCGAGCTGGAGTGCTGAGCAGGCTCTGGCGCTGAGCGGTGAAGTTCAGGCGGCGCTACACAGTGAAAGCGCGGGTGCGTTTCTGACCCAGTTGTTTGGTAATCAGCCTGACCGTTTCCGGGAGGACTTGGAAGGCGTGGATCGCCTGCGCTGCATCGTTAACGTGTTTACCCGCATGCGCTTCATTGATGCGCAGGAGTGCCTCGATTTTGCCGCCAAAGAGGGGCTCGATAGCGCACCGACAGGCTTTGCCCCCTGGTTTCAATTTGCTCGTCAGGATGATCTGCACATTCTGTTTGGCCACTGGGCGGCGCTGGAAGGGCGCACGCCGAATGCGAAGATCAACGTTCAAGGGCTGGATACCGGCTGCGTGTGGGGTGGCTCGCTCACCGCGATGAACCTGGACACCGGTGAACGCACTAGCGTGCCGAGCCTGCAAGGAGGCCGTTAAGTGTTTCAACAGGATGCATTGACCCAAGGGCTTGACGTTTACCGGGTAGGCGGCGCGGTGCGGGATGCGCTGCTTGGCTGGCCAGTAGTGGACCACGACTGGGTGGTGGTGGGTGCCACACCGGAAGCGATGCGTCAGCGGGGCTTTAAACCCGTTGGCCGAGATTTTCCGGTGTTTTTGCACCCGCACACCGCGGAAGAGTATGCGCTGGCGCGCACCGAGCGTAAGTCCGGCCATGGCTACAGTGGTTTCGAGGTGTATGCCAGCCCCGATGTAACACTGGAAGAGGATCTCTCCCGGCGTGACCTAACGATCAATGCCATTGCCCAGGGGCCAGGCGGCCAACTGACAGACCCCTTTCACGGCCAGCAGGATATAGAGCAGCGCCTGCTGCGCCATGTATCGCCTGCGTTTAGCGAAGACCCGTTACGGGTGCTGCGTACCGCGCGCTTTTTAGCCCGCTATGCTCATTTGGGTTTTACCATTGCCTCAGATACCCACACGCTGATGCGTGAAGTGAGCCAAAGCGGTGAGCTTGGCCACTTAGCCGCAGAGCGGGTGTGGATAGAAACCGAGAAAGCATTGGGTGAACCCAATCCTGAACAATATTTCACCACGCTAAACGAGTGCCAGGCGCTTGCCACTTGGTGGCCTGAGCTTGCCGAGGGCGAGACGTTGACTGCCGCGCTCGCTGAAATACCAAGCGCGCCTGAGACCTCGTCACCCGTGCTGGCCCACTGGCGCTATGCGCTATTGGTATCGGTGCTTAGTGATGAGCAGCGGGATGCGCTAGCGAGCAGGCTGCGGCTGCCCAACGCAGTAGCGCAGTTGGCTCGCCATACCGCGCTGACTAAAGCGTTGCTCAATGAACCGTTAAACGGCGAGCGAGTGTTGCACTGGCTGGAGAGGCTGGATGGCTGGCGTAAACCTGCCCAGGTAGCGGCGCAGCTGGCGCTTGTTAGTCGTCTGGCACCTGAGCGCCAAGCTGTGCTGCGCGCTGCGTGGCAGGCAGCGCAAGCGGTAAGCCCGCAAGCGCTGCTGAGCGAGGGGTATCGGGGAGCGGCATTAGGAGAAGCGCTGCGCCAGCATCGGCAGAAGGCGGTGGCAGGCGCGTTAGGCGAGGGGTAGTCGCGCTAGCGCGGCATCGCCGCACGAGGCTGCGGATCTGCTTGGGAAATCCAACGGCCCCGCCAGTGAAAATCAATCGCCCACAGGCGCTGGTCACCTAATGTGAAGCGCTTCCAGAGTGTAGCGTAGGATGTTTGGCAGGCGGGGTGGCGCTCGTTGGGTAACAGTTCAGCGAGTGGCTGGAGCACAAAGGCATTGCGGGTGATTTCCGCGCGGGGCAGGGCGACGCCATCAATCGTATCGCAGACACTGCCGACGGTCAGCAGGTCGATATCCAGAGCACGAGGGCTGTATTTAGCCATGTTGGGGGTGCGGCCATGATCAATCTCAAGCTGCTTAGACCACGCCTGGAGCTCACCCACCGACCAG
The DNA here is from genome assembly GCF_024124725.1 of Halomonas sp. Ps84H-12. Lineage (NCBI taxonomy): Bacteria > Pseudomonadati > Pseudomonadota > Gammaproteobacteria > Oceanospirillales > Halomonadaceae > Halomonas > Halomonas sp. Ps84H-12. The sequence goes on from NZ_JAMXSJ010000018.1 coordinate 49,114, forward strand.
TCGCTATCAAACGCCACCACTAAGTTGTAAAAGTTGCGGCTGTCCTTGAAACCTACGGGCTCGCTTTCAAAAATGCGCGATATCTGTACGCGGCCAAACGTAGCTTCCAGAGCATCCAGGCAGAGGCGAATATGCGTGTCGGGATCAATGTTGCTGCCTAGACTGAGAGTTACCAGGCTCATAAGTTCGGGTCCTTGGTAGCCTCCGGCAGCGTACCGCGAGTGATTTCAAGACCAACGCTTGCCGCTTGAGGCACCGCGCCCGGCTTTCGGACGGTCATGCGCAGCCAGCTAATCGGGAATTCATGTTGCAAGCAGGCGGCGAGACGTTCAGCGAAGGTTTCTACCAAGGCGAACTGATGCTCATCGGCGAACTGCTGGATTCGCTGGCATATCGCGGCATAATCAAGCGTTAAGCGTAAATCATCCGTAGCGGCCGCTGGCCGAATATCCGTTGCCAGCGATAGATCCAGGCTCAGCGATTGCGTTATCGTGCGTTCCCAGTCGTACACACCGATGACGGTGTCTACGGTGAGTGCTTCGATCAAAATGCGGTCCACAGGCCTTCCCCAGGGTCAACAAGCGGGCGATTGTACTTGAGGATGACCAGAAACGACAGTAAGGCAGCGGCGTTGGCCGCTAATGCCAGGGTGGGCAGGCCATGATATGGATAGTGATCGGCTATTTAAGCGGCAGTTGGCTGGCGGCAGTGAGTGTGTGCCGCTGGGCAGGCGTTGCCGATCCTCGGTTTTGTGGCTCCTATAATCCAGGTTTTTCTAACGTGCTCCGCCTGTATGGTCCAAGGCTCGCCGCGGCCACGCTGCTGCTCGATGCGTTAAAAGGGGTGCCTGCCGTGCTGGCTGCCAAGCTGCTGGCGCTGCCGGTATGGCTGCAGGGGCTTGTCGGCTTGGCTGTGCTGCTGGGACACAGCTACCCGATTTGGTTTAGCTTCCGTGGTGGAAAGTCGGTCTCCAGTGCGTTTGGCGTGTTGCTGGTATTGGTGCCCAGCGTGGCGCTGATCACGGCGCTTTGCTGGGCGCTACTCGCATGGCGTTTGCGTACCGCAGCGGCAGCCTCGCTTATTAGCGCGCTACTGGCCCCGCTGCTGTGCCTCTGGCTAGCCCCCGGCTACGTCAGCGTTGTAGGGGGCTTTAGCCTGCTCGTATTGGCCCGCCATGGCCTCAATATTCGCCGCTTACGCCGTGGGGAAGAGCCGCCCCTACGCGGATAGCCCTACGCGGATAGCCCTACGCGGATAGCCCTACGCGGATAGGCGCGAGAGCTACCGTGGTGCTGTAAGCGTATCGAGCGGCCAGCGAGGGGTCGCCTGCATTATGCCGTTGTCATCACGCTCGCCGGCTGCCAAGCGCTGCGCACCGACATAGGCAATCATGGCGCCGTTGTCGGTACAAAAGCGCCCGCGAGGGTAATAAGCACGGGCTTGGCGCTTTTGGGTCTCCAGCGCTAGCCGTTCACGCAAGCGCGTATTGGCGCTCACGCCGCCTGCCATCACGATGCGTTTTAGGCCGGTTTGGTCAAGGGCGCGGCGGCATTTGATCACCAGTGTATCGACGACGGCTTCTTCGAAGGCTCGCGCAACGTCGGCCTTCGCCTGATCATCCAGTTCGTCTGCCGCTTCTAGCTGGCGAATGGCCGTTAGGGTGTGGGTTTTAAGGCCTGAGAAACTGAAGTCCAGCCCCGGACGATCAGTCATTGGGCGCGGAAAACGAAAGCGCTTTGGGTCGCCCTGTTCGGCAAGCTTTGCGACCAGCGGGCCGCCTGGATAAGCAAGGCCGAGCATTTTGGCGGCCTTGTCGAAAGCCTCCCCGGCGGCGTCATCCACCGACTCCCCCAGCAGTTGGTAGTGCCCTAACCCCTGTACTTCGACTAGCTGAGTGTGGCCGCCCGAGACCAGAAGGGCCACGAACGGGAACTCCGGCGCGTCATCTTCCAGCATCGGGGCGAGCAGGTGGCCCTCCATGTGGTGAACGCCCAGCACCGGTATGTTCAGAGCTTTGGCCATGCCGTGAGCGGTGCTAGCGCCCACCATCAAGGCACCAACTAAGCCTGGTCCGGCAGTGTAGGCGATACCGTCCAGGTCGTTTCTTGTCAGATTCGCGTCCTGTAGTACCTGCTCGATCAAAGGCAGCAGTTTACGGGTGTGATCCCGAGAGGCCAGCTCAGGCACGACGCCGCCATACTCCGCATGCATGGCGATTTGGCTATACAGCGCATCGGACAGCAGACCCTGTCCACCGGTGAACGCGGTATCGTAAATAGCGACGCCAGTTTCATCGCAAGACGTTTCAATGCCCAGTACGCGCATGGCAAAAGAACTCGTGTAGGTGGTAAGGCAGAGGTTTAAAACCGGCTAGTCTAGCATTATGGCAGTAGAGGGGCGTAAGCATTTGCAAAGATCGCCAACCGCGACTAGACTACTGTGCGCTGTAAAACTGGGTCGTACACCGTTGTGTTCGGTGTGCGAACTATCCGAACTCAAGACTCCTTAAGGTAGGTGAGTGCTTAATGCCTTCTGTAAAAGTACGTGATAACGAGCCGTTTGACGTCGCCCTGCGTCGCTTCAAGCGTTCTTGCGAAAAAGCTGGCGTTCTCTCTGAAGTACGTCGTCGCGAGCACTACGAGAAGCCGACTGCTGAGCGCAAGCGCAAAGCGGCAGCTGCCGTAAAACGTCACGCCAAGAAGTTGCAGCGTGAGCGTAAGCGTTTCGAACGGCTCTATTGATCCGTACCTGGGGATAGCCTGCGCAGTTAGCCGGTTATCTCAAGAGGGATGCCAAGCGGCCGCCACTAGGTGGCCGTTTGTTTTTCGTTCTGTGATGTGTGTTTTGCGCGGTTTAAGGTGATCAGGCGCGCTGTCTGATGACGTTAGACTCGCCCATTAGCGCTTCGCGCGAGGATGCCCGCAGTTCATGGCAGGCCAAATTCCACAGCGTTTCATTGACGATCTGCTCGGCCGCGTTGACGTGGTGGAGGTTGTCGGCGAGCGCGTGCAGCTCAAGAAAGCGGGTCGTAACTTCTCCGGTTTGTGTCCTTTCCATCAAGAAAAAACGCCGTCGTTTACGGTGAGTGCCGATAAACAGTTCTACCACTGTTTTGGCTGTGGCGCTCATGGCAACGCGCTGCGCTTTTTGATGGAGTACGACAAGCTGCCGTTCCCCGAGGCGGTAGAGCAGTTGGCCGGGCGTTTAGGTCTCGATGTTCCCCGTGAGGGAGCGGATGACCCGCGTGCTCAGCAGCGCGAGAAAAAGCGTAAAGAGGGCGTCAACCTGCTGGAAGTGGCCGCCAGCTTCTACCGTGAGCGGCTGAAAATGCAGGAGGGTCAAAGTGCTCAGCGCTACCTGCAGGGCCGTGGACTGTCGCCAGAGGTCATCGACACCTATGGTATTGGTTATGCACCGGGTGGCTGGGAGGCGCTCAAACAGCACTTGTCTGCAAAAGGTATCGGCGAGCCGGTACAGGTAGAGTACGGCCTGCTGATTCACCGGGAAGATACCGGCCGCACCTATGACCGCTTTCGTGACCGGGTGATGTTTCCCATCCGCGATCTGCGTGGCCGAACCATCGCCTTTGGCGGCCGGGTCATGGGGGATGAACAGCCCAAATATCTTAATTCACCAGAAACGCCTGTCTTTCATAAAGGGCGCGAGCTATATGGTTTGTACGAGGCGCGTCAAGCGTCTAGCAAACTTGAGCAGTTGGTGATGGTCGAAGGCTATATGGACGTGGTGGCGCTGGCTCAGTTCGGCATTCATAACGCCGTCGCTACGTTGGGCACGGCGACCACGGAAGATCACTTGAGCCGCCTGTTTCGTTTGGTGAGCCGGGTAGTGTTCTGCTTCGACGGTGACCGGGCGGGCCGCCAAGCGGCAAGTCGCGCGTTGGAAACCGCACTCCCGCAGATGATCGATGGGCGCGAGGCAAGGTTTCTGTTTTTGCCGGAAGGTGACGACCCGGATTCGCTGGTGCGTCGCGAGGGCAGAGAGGCGTTCGAAGATCGTGTCACCTGTGCGATGCCGCTCTCGGAGTTTCTCTTCGAGCAGGCCGCCCAGGGGCGCGATTTGAATACCGTGGAAGGGCGCGAGCGTTTTGCCACCCAGGTGCTAGAGGCATTGAACAAAGTGCCTGAAGGCATGCTCAAATCGCTACTGCTTGAATCACTGGCAAAGCGTAGCGGGCTGGCGCAGTCGCAGTTGCAGGCGCTGTTAGATAGGCGCACGGCAGATGCCGCTGCAAAAGCGTTGCCGCAGTGGGGGCCTGTTGAGGAACCAGCCGCTGAAATGGTGCCAGAGCAGGCGCTGCCTCGCTCGGCGGCACGTGGCCGCCGCCAAGGGGCAAGGCTGCAAACGCTCTCTACGGTGAGCCGTATTGTGCAGCTGCTGCTTCATGAGCCGCGTTTGGTGGCGTCGCTACCCGAATCGCTGGATTGGCTGCCAGAAAATAGTGAAGAGGCGCCGCTGTGCCGCGCTTTAATCGAGCTGCTGCGCGCCGGACGCTATCGCAGTCCGCAGGTGGTGTTAGCGCATTTTCAGGGTAGCCATGAGGGGCAGGTGTTGGCAGAGCTGGCACAGCGGGAGCTGCTGATTCCTAAGGGGGCAAGGGAAGCAGAGCTAAGCGGGCTGGTAGAGCATTTGGTCGAGAAGCAGCGTAAGCGTTCGCCCCAGGAAGAGTACGATGCGCTGTTGGCACTAGAGCGTTCTGGCCAGAAGCTGGATAAAGCTCAGCGGCAGCGGTTGGCGAGTCTGATGATGGAGCTAATTCAGCGCATATGAGGGCGTCAAACCAAAGCAATTCGCACAATGGGGTTGAATTAACAAGCTTCAGCACCACATACAGGGTTAGTCGCCAGGCGCTGGCCTAACCGAACAACCTAACACACCTGAATGACCGCGCAAATACGTTTCGCTGGAAAAATTCCAGCTATTTACGCTATACTGTTCGGCTTGTTGAGTTTAATCGATTCAGCGCCCCAGGTGTTTCATTCTTCTTCGTCGAGATAGGGTTTCTATGGCTGGAAATGCGCAGCAGCAGTCACGTCTGAAGGAGTTGATCGCGCGCGGCAAGGAACAGGGCTACCTGACCTATGCCGAGGTCAACGACCATCTACCCGAGGATATCGCCGACCCGGATCAAGTGGAAGACATCATTGGCATGATCAACGACATGGGTATTAGTGTCGTTGAGGAAGCGCCAGATGAAGACACTTTGATGATGTCGGATCACTCCACGGACGAGTCCGCTGCGGAAGAGGCCGTTGCGGCACTCGCCGCCGTGGAAAGCGACGTAGGTCGCACCACCGACCCCGTGCGCATGTACATGCGTGAAATGGGAACGGTTGAGCTTTTGACCCGTGAAGGCGAAATCGAAATCGCCAAGCGGATCGAAGAAGGCACGCGGGAAGTGATGTCCGCACTGGCTTATTTGCCGGGTGCAGTTGCCTCTATTCTCGAAGCCTACGACGCTACCCAGGATGAAGAAGCACCTGGGCGCCTATCTGACCTGTTCTCTGGCTTTATCGACCCCGACGAAGGTATTCCGGGTGTTGCTGAAGCGGAAGTGCCGGAGCCTGTCGTTGAGACTGAGCTGAGCGATGATGACGATATCGACAGCGACGATGACGACGAAGAGGACGACACTACCGCCAGTGAAGGTGGCCCGGACCCCGAAGAGGCGAAGGCACGTTTTGAGCAGATTCGTGAGCAAAATGCTGCCGTTGAAGCAGTGCTGGCCAAGCATGGTCGGGGTAGCGCTGAGCTCAAGGCTGAACAAGCCCGCCTAGCGGAGCTGTTCTCGCCGATTAAGCTGGTGCCTAAACACTTTGAGCGTTTGGTCGGTCAGATACGTATCAGCGTTGAACAGGTGCGTGCCCAAGAAAAAGCGGTCATGCAGCTGTGCGTCAAGAAAGCCAAGGTGCCGCGCAAGACGTTCATCAAGTCGTTCCCGGGCCACGAGTCGGATCCGACGTGGCTGGACGCCTTCCAAGAAGCGCATCCCAAGTACGCTGACCGCTTAGAGCCACTGCGTGCCGATATCGCCCGCGCTCAGCGTAAGATTGCCTTCGAAGAGGACATGGTGCAGCTCTCGGTTGCCGACCTCAAAGAGGTGAATCGCAAGCTGTCGATTGGTGAAGCAAAAGCTCGTCGCGCCAAGAAAGAGATGGTTGAGGCGAACTTGCGCTTGGTAATCTCGATTGCCAAGAAGTACACCAACCGCGGCCTGCAATTCCTCGATCTGATTCAGGAAGGCAACATCGGCTTGATGAAGGCGGTGGACAAGTTCGAATACCGTCGTGGCTACAAGTTCTCGACCTACGCGACATGGTGGATTCGTCAGGCCATCACTCGCTCGATTGCCGATCAGGCGCGGACCATTCGTATTCCGGTCCACATGATCGAGACGATCAACAAGCTCAACCGCGTCTCCCGTCAAATGCTGCAAGAGATGGGTCGTGAGCCGACGCCGGAAGAGCTGGGCGAACGCCTGGAAATGCCGGAAGACAAGGTGCGCAAGGTGCTCAAAATCGCCAAAGAGCCGATCTCTATGGAGACGCCGATTGGTGATGACGACGATTCGCACCTGGGTGACTTTATCGAAGACGGCACCATGTTGCTGCCGATCGATATGGCCACCGGCGAAGGCTTGATCGAAGCAACCCGCAACGTGCTGGGTGGCTTGACTGCCCGCGAAGCGAAAGTCCTGCGTATGCGTTTCGGTATCGACATGAACACCGACCACACGTTGGAAGAGGTGGGCAAACAGTTTGACGTCACCCGTGAGCGGATTCGTCAGATCGAGGCCAAAGCGCTGCGCAAGCTGCGTCACCCCAGCCGCTCAGAACCGCTTCGTTCGTTCCTAGACGAGTAAAGCCGCGAGTAGTGAAGAGTGAGTGGTGAAATAGAGTCGCCACGAAGACCGAAAAGCCCGCCGTTCTCTGAACGGCGGGCTTTTCGGTTTATGTTATGCCGTTTAAAGCTTAGAGCGTGTAGTAAGTGGCAGAGCCTGGACCAACCGGCAAGCCAAGAATAAACACCCAGATAAAGAACAGCACGCTCCAACCGATCAGCATGAACAGCGTGTAAGGCAGCATGAGAGCGACCAGCGTGCCGATGCCCATGTCGTTACGATAACGGGTCGCCACTGCGAGAATCAGGCCAAAGTAGCTCATCATCGGTGTAATCAAGTTGGTGACGGAGTCGCCGATCCTATACGCCGCCTGAATGACCTCGGGAGCGTAGCCCATCAGCATCAGCATGGGCACGAAGATGGGGGCAGTGACCGCCCACTGCGCCGAGGCGCTGCCCAGCGAGAGGTTGACGAAGGCACACATGAGGATGAACAGCGCAAACAAGCCCGGGCCGCGCAAGCCAAGAGAGTCCAGCAGGTCAGCGCCCGCCACGGCAGTCACGGTGCCAAAATTACTCCAGTTGAACAGCGCCACGAACTGAGCGGCAAAGAACACCAGTACAATATAGAGCCCCAGGCTGCTCATGCTTTTGGCCATGGCATCGACGATATCGCGATCGTTTTGCATGGTGCCCGCGAGTCGACCATAGACAAAGCCCAGCACGGTGAAGGCAATGGCGACAATAACCACAATGCCGCGCAGGAAGGGTGAGCCGCTCACAAGGCCCGTCTCCGGGTTCCGCAGAATGCCACTTTCTGGCACTACCATCACAGCGACCAGCGCAATGAGGGCCAGGGTGGCTAAGCCGGTACCTTTTAGTGCCCGCTTTTCAGTGGGCGTCAGGCCCTCCATACGGTTCTGGTCGATATCGCTATCCGCATAGGCGGAGTCAAACTTGCCAAGCTTAGGTTCCACAATGCGTTCGGTGACCAAGCCGCCAATGAGAGTCACAAAGAAGGTGCTGGCAAACATAAAGAACCAGTTGGCTTCAGCCCCGACTGAATAGGTAGGGTCGAGCAACCGTGCCGCTTCCTGGGTAATGCCAGAGAGCAGCGGGTCGACGGTGCCAATCAATAAGTTGGCGCTGTAGCCGCCGGAGACGCCACAAAACGCCGCCGCCAGGCCCGCTAGCGGGTGCCGACCTAAGGAATGAAAGATCATCGCTGCTAGCGGAATCAGTACCACATAGCCAAGCTCGGCGGCCATGTTCGACATGATTCCGGCAAACACCACTGCATAGGTGACGATGCGTGGTGAACGGTTAAGCACTAGTGCGCGCATGCTAGCGGACAACAAGCCAGAGTGTTCGGCAACTCCCACCCCTAGCATGGCCACTAGTACCGTGCCCAGGGGCGCAAAGCTGGTGAAGTTAGTCACCATTTCGGTAACCAGGCGGCGTAGACCTTCCGCGTTTAAGAGTGAGTTCACTGCAATCCACTCGCCCTCATTGGCGGGGCGCGGGTCAGCGACTGAAACGCCAAGCGCTGCCGCAATGCCGCTCGCCACAACGACCAGTACGCAGAGAATGGCAAATAGTGTGACCGGGTGCGGCAGCAGATTACCTAGCCACTCGACGCTATCGAGAAAGCGGGTAAATGCTCCGCGTTTTAGGTTTTCTTCACGATTTTGTGAGTTTGTCATAAGATTTATATCGTTGATAGGTTGTTTTTCAGCAAAAATGCCCATGTAGGTTTGGTGGCTGACACTACGTTGATAATGCAAGCGGCGCAAATGGCTTTACGTATAGGGAGATGTAAAAAATGAAACACCGCTGACGCGGGGCGTCAGCGGTGTTTGGCTGGGGGGTAAGTGATTGGTTAAGGCGTTTGCCGTGCGCGATGGATGCGTCGTGCGAGAAAGAGAAGCTCGATGGTGGCAAACAGAATCAAGCTGTAGCCGAGTAGTTCGATGGCCTCTTCGGCAATGTCTTTGAAGTCACGGATATAGTGCTCTTGCAACACGGCTCGCCAAAAATCTTGGCGTCCATAAAGGCGAGAAAAGATATAGGTGACCAGCACGCCTGCCGCAAATAGGCCAAACGAGAAGGTGTTGCTGTAGTGGCGAAACTCCTCCAGAAAACGCTGGCGCTGGTACACGACCCAGGCCAGTGAGGGGAGGATGATCATGGTGACCAGGATTTTCCAGGTATGCCGTGCGACGTACTCATCGAGAAAGTAGTCCTGCTCACGTACCAGCGAGGCAGCGAGGAAGGCCAGCAGCAGAAGGGTCACCGTGGGCCATACTTTCAGTACATGGCGTACGTAGAGGAGCAGGGTGCAGCAACTGATCAGAATGAAGGTCTGGGTCAGCTCGGTGAACCCCAGCTCGGTATAGCGCACGCTAGGCAGATACAACGCTTCCAGATACGCGCCTTGGGCGATGCCTCCGATGAAGAGTATATAGAGTGTCGCGCGCAGCAGCGCAGTGCGAAAATCAATAGGCCAGGAGGGTGGCATCACGGTTCCTCTACGTCAGGCGAGATCAGTCAAACAACAAACATGCATGAATGGATGTTTATTATATCGTCACTTTTCTGTGCTGACACGTCGAACGTGCCAGGAATATCTCGACGAATGGCGGGTTACACTGCAAAGTAACGACATGAAAGCAATAACGACCGTTGAGGGGCGGGTGTCACCATGGCTATTAGCGTCTTTGATCTGTTTCGGATAGGCATTGGCCCATCCAGCTCGCATACCGTGGGGCCCATGCGCGCGGCGCGGGATTTCGTGATGGCGTTGCCGGAAGCGCCAGTGTCACGGCTGGTGGTGCGGCTGCACGGGTCGTTGGCCGCGACTGGGGTAGGCCACGGCACCGACAATGCGGTGGTGATGGGCCTGATGGGTGAAATGCCCGAGTCCATCGAGCCCGACAGCATTGCCGGACGCCTGGCGGCGCTGGACGACGGGACGCCACTGACGCTGCCCAATGGGCATTCGCTGCCCTTCGACCGTGCGCGAGACATCGAGTGGGACGAGACCTGTCTGGCCTTTCATCCCAATGCCATGGTGATCACGGCCTACCAGCAAGAGCGGGTCATCGCGACCAACACTTACTACTCGCTGGGCGGCGGCTTCTATGTGGACCAGGCCTGTGCCGATCAGGGCGGGCTGGATGAGGACAAGACGGCGCTGCCTTATCCGTTCGAATCGGGTAACGAGCTATTGGCACTGTGCCAGGCGAATGATTTGCGTATCAGCCAGCTGATGCTGGAAAACGAGAAAGCCTGGCGCAGCGAAGACACCATCCGTACCGAACTGCTGAAGATCTGGCACGCCATGCGTGACAGTATCGAGAACGGATTGAAAGCCACCGGTCGGTTGCCCGGTGGGCTGAACGTGCGCCGTCGCGCCAACGCCCTGCATCAGCAACTGCTTTCGCCGCCCGCCCAGCAGCGCCTGATCGTCAGCAGTTTCAGCGTGATGGATTGGGTCAACCTGTTTGCGCTAGCAGTGAACGAAGAGAATGCCGCTGGTAAGCGGATGGTGACCGCGCCTACCAACGGTGCCGCGGGTATCGTGCCCGCCGTGCTGGCGTACTATCTAAAGTTCGAGCCGGACGCCTGCGATGCCGATGTAGTGAATTTTTTGCTGACTGCCGGTGCCATGGGCATTCTATGCAAAAAGAACGCTTCAATTTCCGGCGCTGAAGTGGGGTGCCAAGGGGAGGTGGGCTCTGCCTGCGCCATGGCCGCGGCCGGGCTGGCCGAAGTGCTGGGCGGTACGCCCAAGCAGGTAGAAAACGCCGCGGAAATTGGCCTGGAACACAACTTAGGGCTCACCTGCGACCCGGTGGCAGGGTTGGTGCAGGTACCCTGTATTGAGCGCAACGCCATTGCCTCGGTGAAGGCGATCAATGCCGCACGCATGGCGCTGCACGGTGACGGCGACCACTTCGTCTCGCTGGATAAAGTGATCCGCACCATGCGCGATACCGGGCGCGATATGCAGGATAAGTACAAAGAGACCTCGAAAGGTGGTCTCGCAGTCAATACCATCGAATGCTAATGAGCGGGTAACAGAGTGTCGATATGGTCGACCAAATGGTCGACCAACTGACGAATCTTGGGCGATAAGTGGCGGTGGCGAGGGTACACCGCCCACACCGCCGTGTCGTGGTGTTGGAATGGCTCCAGCACCGACACTAACTCTCCACTGGCCAGATAAGGCGCCACGTAGTAATCCGGCAGCTGGGCGAGCCCCAGCCCTTTGAGGGCGGCATCCAGCAGGGCAGGCCCCGAGTTGCTGCTCCAGCACCCCTCTACCTTGACCTCTCGCCGCTGACCGTGCACTTCGAACAGCCAGTTGGGGCGCGACCCCAGCAGGCAGCGGTGTTGGCTCAGCTCGCCCAGCGTGTGGGGACGGGGCGCCTGACGAAAATAGGCCTGTGAGCCCACCACGTATTCGCGGCGTCCGCACAGCCGCCGGGCAATCAGGCTGGAGTCTTTCAACACCCCCATGCGAATGGCGATGTCGAAACCCTCTTCGATCAACTCCACCGGGCGATTGGTGAAGTGCATGTGTACTTCGAGCTGAGGGTGCAGGCGCTGGAAGTCATTGACTAGCGGGGCAACGTAGCGCTCGCCGAAAGTCGTTGCCGAGGTCAGTTTTAGTAGCCCATGGGGTTTGGCCTGCAGCTCGCTGATCGCCTGCTCGGCATCACGCAGCCCATCGAACAAATGGCGGCAGTGCTCCGCGTACAAGGCCCCCGCATCGGTCAGCCGAATCTGCCGCGTGGTGCGGTAGAGTAGCTGCACGCCTAGCTGGTTCTCTAGCTGACTGACCAAACGGCTGATATGCGAGGTAGAGACTTTGAGGTGTCGAGCGGCGGCGGAAAAGGTGCCCAGCCTGACCACCTCGACGAAAGCTTCGATACGATCCCAGCGCTGCATGCGTCGCCCTTCAGTGGATGGATTATTGCTCAGTAGCAATAATCTTGTGAGTGTATCCCGCTTTATCTTTCTCGCCTAGCTGACCTACACTTCAGGTCTCTCTCGCGTTTTCATGGAGTGTTTGATGATGTCGATGATCTCTTCACGCTGGCCACGGCGTGCATTGGTCCCACTCTGGGCCAGGTCGAGCAGAACTTACGCGCGTCGGGCTATGCACCGGAACAGGTCGATACGATCTTGATGACCCACCTGCACCCGGACCATGTGTGCGGTTTGGTGGATGAGAACGGTGAGGCGGTCTATCCCAATGCCGAGCTGCGCGCCAGCGAAGGCGACGCTGACTTCTGGTTGGACGAAGAGCGCTCTCAAGCGCTTCCAGAGGAGGAGCGTGCCTTCTTTACCATGGCGCAAGAGGCCGTGGCGCCCTATCAAGAGGCTGGCCGATTCAGCCCCTTTGCGTCGGGCGATGAGCTGCTGATGGGCATCGTTGCGCGGGATACTCACGGCCATACGCCGGGCCATGCGAGCTTTATGCTCAATAGTGGTGACGACGCCATGTTGGTATGGGGCGATGTCGTCCACAGCTACGGCGTGCAGTTTGCTGACCCAAGCGTTGCCATCGAATTCGATTCCGACCCCGAGCAAGCGGTACACACACGTGAAGCGGTGCTGGAGAGAGCGGTCGATGAGAAGCACTGGGTGGCCGGTGCTCACATGCCGTTCCCGGGCATCGGTCACATCGTCGAAGACGAAGAAGGCTACCGCTGGCTGCCCATTGAGTTTGCGCCTATCGCCCGCGATAGCGAGTAATCCACACCCTTGGTAAGTCGAGTGCGCCACGGCGTGCTCGCTTACAGACATTTAAACGATAGTCAATAAACTTTAGCTAGGAGTGACCATGAAATCACGTGCTGCGGTTGCATTAGAAGCGGGTAAGCCGCTTGAGCTGGTTGAGATTGATGTTGAAGGCCCGAAGGCGGGAGAAGTGCTGGTGAAAATGGCCGCCACCAGCGTGTGTCACACAGACGCCTTTACGCTGTCCGGTGCCGACCCTGAGGGCAACTTTCCAGCCGTACTGGGCCACGAGGGCGCGGGCGTTGTTCAAGAAGTAGGCGAAGGTGTTACCAGCGTGAAACCTGGTGACCACGTTATTCCGCTCTACACCGCCGAGTGCGGCAAGTGTAAATTCTGCCTCTCAGGTAAAACCAACCTCTGTGGTAGCGTACGTGCGACCCAAGGTAAAGGTGTCATGCCAGACGGCACATCACGCTTCTCGCTAGACGGCAAAATGCTGCACCACTACATGGGCACCTCCACGTTTAGTGAGTACACCGTGTTGCCGGAAGTGTCGCTGGCGGTGGTCTCCAAAGAAGCGCCGATGGATAAAATCTGCCTGCTGGGCTGCGGTGTTACCACGGGTATTGGTGCCGTTATGAATACCGCGAAAGTAGAGCCCGGCTCTACCGTTGCCGTGTTCGGCTTGGGTGCCATTGGCTTGGCGGTGATTCAGGGGGCGGTGATGGCGAAAGCTTCTAAAATCATCGCGATTGATGTCAATCCAGACAAATTTGTGCTGGCCAAGCAGTTCGGCGCGACTGATTTCGTCAACCCCAAAGATTACAGTGACCCGATCCAGCAGGTCATCGTTGATATGACCGATGGCGGCGTCGACTACTCGTTTGAGTGTATCGGCAACGTCAACGTGATGCGTTCAGCGCTTGAGTGCTGCCACAAAGGCTGGGGTGAATCGATCATTGTTGGCGTGGCAGGCGCAGGCGAAGAGATCTCAACCCGTCCCTTCCAGCTGGTGACAGGCCGCGTTTGGAAAGGCTCGGCGTTCGGTGGTGTGAAAGGCCGTAGCGAGCTGCCGGGCTATGTGGATCGCTATATGAATGGCGAGCTCAACATCGACGACTTTATCACCCACGATATGCCGTTTGAGAAGATCAACGAAGCTTTCGATCTGCTCCATGAAGGCAAGAGCATTCGTACCGTCCTGCATTACTGAGTATCATCTAGCGAAAGAAACCAGATAAACGAACGCGGTAGGGGAGACCCGCCGCGTTTTCATCTTCTGAAGGAGCCTGCCCCATGAGCATGAGTGAAACCTTAGAACTGGTGTCGGCCAACCGCAGCTGCGGCGGTTGGCACAAGCGCTACCGCCACTACTCCCGGGCGCTGGATTGCGACATGGTCTTCGCCGTGTACCTGCCACCCCAGGCAGAAAACGAGCGTGTTCCGCTGTTATGGTGGCTATCGGGCCTGACCTGCAACGACGAAAACTTTATGCAGAAGGCTGGCGCGCACCGCATTGCCGCCGAATTAGGCGTGGCGATTATCTGTCCGGATACCAGCCCGCGTGGCACCGATCTCCCCGGCGAGCACGATAGCTATGACCTTGGCTCCGGGGCGGGTTTCTACGTGAACGCCACCCAGGCGCCGTGGAAATCCAACTACCGTATGTACGATTACGTGATTGAAGAGTTACCGTCGGTGGTGCGCCAGCACTTCCCCGTTAATGGGCGCGAATCTATCAGCGGTCACTCCATGGGTGGCCATGGGGCGCTGATTCTTGCCCTGCGCCATCCTGGCCGGTTCCGTTCGGTCTCCGCCTTTGCGCCGATTGTGAACCCCATGAACTGCCCCTGGGGGCAAAAAGCGTTCACCAGCTATCTGGGTGATGACCAGTCCCGCTGGCGCCAGTACGACGCCTGCGAGCTAGTGGCCAACGGGGCGTCCCGCCAGCGGCTGTTTATCGACCAAGGCGAAGCGGACCAGTTCTTGGAAGAGCAGCTGATGCCCGAGCGTTTGGAAGCCGTGTGTGAAGAGCATGACCACCCGCTGACGCTGCGTCGCCAGCCAGGTTATGACCACAGCTACTTCTTTATCGCCTCGTTCATTGAGGACCATTTGCGCTATCATGCGGAACACCTCATGAAACGCTAAGGATTCCGAGATGCTCAATCGCGCGCTGCGCCGTTTTCTTCGTCTGTTATGGCGTCTTATCTGGCGTGGTGCGCTTGGCTTCGTGGTGCTCTCCGTTGCCCTGGTGCTGCTATTTCGCTTTGTTCCGCCACCGGGCTCCATGGTGATGGTTGAACGTAAGGTGCAAAGCTGGATAAACAGCGAACCGGTTGATATTCAGCGCCAGTGGCGTAGTTGGGAGAATCTCTCGAATAACGCCAAGCTGGCGGTGATTGCCGCCGAGGACCAACGCTTCCCGATTCATCGAGGTTTCGATGTGGTAGAGCTGCGTCGTGCCTGGGAGGCCAGCCGCGATGGCTCGAGGCTGCGGGGGGCCAGTACGCTCAGCCAGCAAACGGCCAAGAACGTTTTCCTATGGAGTGGGCGCAGCTGGCTGCGCAAAGGGCTGGAGGCTTGGTTCACCCTGCTGATCGAAACCTTCTGGAGCAAGCAGCGGATTCTGGAGGTGTACCTGAACGTGGCCGAGTGGGATACCGGGGTGTTTGGGCTGGAAGCTGCCGCCGACCACTACTTTGGTGCTTCCGGAAGTGCCTTGACCGAGAGGCAGGCAAGCCTGCTAGCCGCCATTTTACCCAATCCTCGGAATCGCAGTGCCTCTAGGCCCGACGCCCAGGTAGAGCGTCGCAGCCAATGGATTCGCCAGCAAATGCGTAATTTAGGCGGCACTTCCTTTCTTGAACGGCTTTAATCGTTCACAACTAACGAACCATCTGATTTTGCGCGGGGTACCCGGTACTTCTAGTGCCGGGAGGGATAGCGCGTCGCCCTCAGGGCGACTGAGTTACGCCACCGCCTGTCCCGCTCCTCCTGTTAGGTTGGTGAAGGGTGTGACGTAGTAGCCGTAGCCATCACTCCGTTGGATGAGGGTGCAGTATTTGTACGAGATATCAGACACCGTGCCCGCTGAACGTTGAATGTTGAAGCTCCCTCGCTTACGAACGGCGACACGGCCCGTATAGGTGCCAGCCTTCTTGCCGGTGGGTACTATCGCACGCACCATGTCGCCGGTTTGAAAGCCGTGCACCTGCTTCTGCCGCATCAGATAGCCACGCGGAAACCCGTGTTTCGTTAAGCGGGTGCGCTGGTAGCTGCCGCGCCCCATCGCCTTGATCGTCAGTGTCGGCACTGTCCAGTCATGCAGTTTCTCGAAAGCCCCGACACAAGCGGCGTCCAAGGCATGCGTCTTGGGGATGTTGAGGCGCTGTCGGTTGTATTTGGTGTGGCCACCGCTGCTCACAGCGACCGGTAAATCCGTGGTTTTGAGCGCGGAGAACAGCGCCCAGCGGGTCGCATTGACCGCACTGGCATCGCGCATCGGTTGCTTGAGCTGGCGCTGTACGCGATCTAAACGAGCGTCAGCGGCGTGGCCATTGGCTTTGAGGCGCTTTTTCAGGCCTTTGTTGGTGGCGAAAAAATCGGTCAGTGTCTGGCTATCTTTCTCGGCATTACAGGGATGGCAACTCAGCGTCAAATTGCTGACACGATTCGAGCCGCCGCGTGAACGCGGCACCACATGCTCGATTTCCAGCGGCGTGTCGCCGGTGCCACAGTAGGCACACTCACGCTCCCATTTTTCCAGCAGGTACTCGCGTACTTCGTAGCCCAACAGCGTGCCTTGCTGGTACTCCACGCCGCTGATCTCGGGGTTTTCTAGCTTCTGCGTGTCAAAGCGCACCAACTCTTGGCTGATGGCTGTTACAGGAGCCAAACGACTCAACCGTTTCACCCAGGCCGTGACGGTATCGACACGATGCTGCAGCGACGGTGCCAGCCAGCCCTTAGGTTTGGTGCGATTATTGAAGCGCGGGGCGCGGTAGCGCAGGTTGGCACTGCGGCGGCGACGCCGAAAAGCCGCTCGTTGCTGTAATGCCTTTTTGATCTGAAGGCCGCGATGGACCAGTTCAAACAGGCACAGCATATGCCGCTGCTGACTGTCCGGTTCGCGCATCAGCGCCAGCCCGGTCGTTTTGCTGCCAGGGTCGATGCCCAGGCGAAGCGGTTGCGTCTCGCCACCGACGCGATCCTTGAGCCGAATCGTGAACGGGTAACGCTTATGCACCACGGCACGACCACGCGCCAGCAGCAACCGAGCGCGTTTTTCACTGCACGGCATCAGCGGTTGCTTCTTTTTGTCCAGTACGAAAATCGCCATGCGATTTCCTCCTAATCAATGCCCTTACGGGCCTTGTGTCGCAGGGCTTGCGCCCCGTCTCCCCTCGGGAATGTCGATAACCGGCTCCTGCCTTGTGGCAGCGGTCAAGACCTTCGGCGTTTTACCTTGCGCCAGCATGATCTTGACCTTTCAGAGCCACGGACTGAGGAAGCATCCGTGGGTGAGTCTTGGCGACCTGTTACCAACGTAGCGGCTGTACCGCCCGCTTACCCTGGTCAACTAGGCTTGCTTTCACAAGCCTCCGGCTTCAGCCGGAGGTAATTGACAGGTTTTTCTAGTCATACTTTTCCAGCGCCACGGTGGGCAGTTTGCCCACCTCTGGGCGGGCAAAGTAATAGCCTTGCTGCACGGCAATACCCAGCGCCAACAGGCAGCGCGACTCTTCACGGGTCTCGACACCCTCCGCCACTAGCTGGGTGCCCAGGGTGCGGGCCAGTGCCACCATGCTTTTCAGAATGGCTTGGCGGCGGCTATTGCTATCGCACTCCATCACCAGTTCGCGGTCGATTTTTAGCGTATCGGGGTGAAGGTCCGTCAGTAGGTCCAAGTTCGCGTAGCCGTTGCCGAAATCATCCAGCGACGTAGTAAAGCCCATACGGCGATAGCTGTCGATAATTGAGCGCATATGGGCACGATCCACTACGCGCTCGGTTTCAGTAATTTCAAAATTGAGCCGCTCAGTTGGCCAGCCGACCCGGCGTGATGTCTCTAGCGTCGATTGAATGCAGGCTTCCGGCTCGTACACAGCATTAGGCAGAAAGTTAATCGAAAGCCGTTCAGTCATGCCCAGCTCGCTGGCAAGTTCGATTGCCTTTACCCGGCAAGCTTGATCAAAGCGGTACATTAGCTCATCGGTCACTTGACTGAGGATCGAAAAGGCCGACTCTCCGTTTATGCCACGCACTAATGCTTCGTAATAAACCACCTGCCGCTGAGTCACATCTACTATCGGTTGAAAAGCCATCGTAAACGCAAAGGGAACTGGGGTATCGCATCGGTTGCAAGCGCCGTCGACCCTGGCGCAGTGAGGTTGTGCAGTCATTTTTTCCAAGCCCTGGAAGATTCGTTTTTTTCGTATCGAATTATGTCGTCGAGGGGCGTACCACCATGACCACGCCGATAATGGCAATGACCATGCCTGCCAATCCCAGCAGCGGCAAACGCTCATCGAATAGCCACCACGCCTGAAGTGCCGTGACTGGAGGCACCAGATAAAAGAGACTCGCTACACGAGAAGCCTCCCCCTTCTTTATCAAGGCCATTAATAGCAGGATAGCGGCAATTGATAGAATCAGCACGAGCCAGCCAAGCGTTAGAATAAACGTCATACTCCACTCAACTTCCCGGCTTTCAAACAGCAGTGCGCCAAACCCTAAGAGCACACCAGCTGCCATGTACTGAATCACCGCGCCGGACAGCAAGGGCATACTGGTGCAGTAGCGCTTTTGATACAGCGTGCCGAGGGAAATACCTGCCAGCGCTGCCATCACGCTAATCAGTGCCCCTGCACCAAAACCGCTAAACAGGGTACTGCCCAGCTCCAATTTACTGCCTAATACCAAGCTAATGCCGATTAAGCCCAATAATAGGCCTAGCCACTGCTGTTTAGTGAGCCGTTCGCCTAGCAGTGGGCCAGCACAGGCGGCCGTTAATAGCGGCTGAAGGCCGACGAGCAGAGCAGTCAAGCCCGCTGGCATGCCCAAATAAATGCCGTAAAACACACCCCCTAAATAGGTGCCATGGACCAGCAAACCCGATACCGCAATGTGTTTCCATAACCTGGGTGATGAAGGCCAGGAAATACGCATCAGCCACGTCAGTGGAATCAGTAGCATTAGCGTGAGTACAAAACGGATAAATAAGAAGGTGAATGGCTCGGCGTAGGGGAGGCCAAATTTTGCGCCAATAAAGCCAGTACTCCACAACAGAACGAACAGGCCTGGCATGGCAGTCAAACCAAGAGAGGCGGCGTCCTTATCTGTTAACTTTCTGAAATTAATAGACATAATCTTCCTGAAGTAGCATGATTCGTGAGTTGGATGACTTACGCTTTGTTCTTTTTGTTACTGAGTTTTACATAAAAGATTGAACCAGCGCCCAAACGACGCGTCACACTGGGCACATTCATAACGCGTCAATGAGGTTTCTTACCATGCAACGTATGACTGCTCTGTTCTCTGCTGCACTTCTTGCGACGGGTCTGATGGCGGGCACCGCTCACGCCCAACAAGCCGACGGTCAAGCGCAAGACCCAATGGCTACTCAACAAGCCCCGACTCAGGATTTTTCTGATCAGCAGCTACAGCAGTTCGCCGATGCTTCTCAAGAAATCGCCGTGATCTCGCAAGAGTACACCCAGCGTCTGCAGGAAGCAGAAGACGAAGCCACACAACAGGAAGTTCGCGCTGAAGCTAACGACCGCATGATCGAAGTCGTCGAAGATAGCGGCTTGGATGTCGATACGTTCAATGCAATCGGTCAGTCCATTCAGCAAGATCCAGAAATGATGCAGCGCGTTCAAGAGATGGCTAACCAGCCATAAGCGCCATTTCTTAAGTGATTCATCTAAGGCTATGCCGATAGTGACAGATTTTCCTTAACGTGCGAAGTAACTGTCACGCCGCAAGCCGACCAAAGCCCAACGTACATGCGTTGGGCTTTTTTATTAGTCACCATTATTTATCACTACGTTTTCATTCCCCAAGGGTTGTCGATATTGGTTGTTCAAGACAAACTTAGCCCAGGATTGGTTGCCGGATAGCCAGCTAAAGAGACAAAGCGCCCAGCAGGAGAGCGTATGGACGTCGAGTTATTAGAAATACGCCAGCACATGGGGCAGTTTCCCCCGTTTGATGGTTTGTCGGATGAACTGCTGGACGCGATTGCCGAGCAGGTAGAGGTAAGCTACTTCAAAACGGGCAGCGATATTCTGGAGCTCAACGATACCCTCGACGAGCTTTGCTACATCCGCAGCGGCGCAGTTGAAGTCTATCGCCGCCAAGGGGAGCTCTATAACCGCCTAGGCGAGGGGGATATCTTTGGCCACTTTAGCCTGCTGCGTAACCATAAGGTCCGCTTTCCCGCCAAAGCTATTGAAGATACCTTGATTTACTTTATTCCCAATGAGGTATTTCAACGGCTATGCGAAGAGGATGATGACTTCGCTGACTTCGTCGAGTTGGAGCGTCCTCGGTTAGAGACCGCCGCCGAGCAGCAGAAGAAGTCTAACGACATGATGGTGACCCGTATTCGTAAGCTGGTCACCCGTTACCCGGTGATGGTCGAATCCACCACCAGCGTACAACAGGCGGCCAAGCAGATTAGCGATGCCCAGGCCTCTGCGGTGCTGGTGATTAATGAAGGTAGCGATAACCCCCGCTACAGCTTCCAGGATAGCGAAGGCAAAACCTGGCAGGTGTGCGGCATTCTCACCGATAGCGATTTCCGCACGCGGGTCGTGGCCGAGGGGCTATCGCCCAGCACCCCTGTGGGAGAGGTCATCTCCGAGCGGCTGATTACCGTCCAGTCCGATGCATCCGTGTATGAAGCGATGCTGACCATGCTGCGTAGCAACGTGCATCACCTGCCGGTGCTTTACCGCCAGCGCCCGGTGGGGGTCGTGCACCTTTCCGATATTATTCGCTATGAAACCCAGAGCGGTCTTTATCTGGTGAGCAATATCTTCAACCAGTCCAGCGCCCAGGGGCTTGCCAAGCTAGCGCCAGACGTACGCGCCGCCTTTGTGCGGATGGTACAGGAGGGGGCCAACTCACAAATGGTGGGCAGTGCGCTTTCCACTATTGGGCGTAGCTTTACTCGACGGTTGTTAGAACTGGCAGAAGATACCCTTGGGCCGCCGCCAGTGCCTTATTGCTACATGGTCAATGGCTCCATGGCGCGTAATGAGCAGAGCATTGTCACCGACCAGGATAATGCGCTGATTCTCTCTGATGACTTCGTCCCCGAAGAGCACGACGAGTACTTCCATGCCCTGGCGGCGTTCGTCAGCGATGGCTTGGCCGCCTGTGGCTACACCTATTGCAAGGGCGATGTGATGGCGACCAATCGCCAGTGGCGTCAGCCGCTGTCGGTATGGAAACGCTACTTCCAGGACTGGATGGCGAACCCAACGCCCGAGAAGCTGCTGCACAGCTCGATATTTTTTGATCTGGATAGCGTCTATGGGGAAGACCTGTTCGTTGAAACGTTGCAGGATTTGATTGCCCAAACCGCTCCCAAGTCGCCGTTGTTCTTAGCCGCTATGGCACGTAATGCGCTCAACCGCACGCCGCCATTAGGCTTTTTCCGCACGTTTGTGATGGAAAAAGATGGCAAGCACAATAACTCCATCAACCTAAAGCGGCGCGGAACGGCACCGATGGTGGATTTGATTCGCGTGCATGCATTGGCCTGCGGTTCCAAAGCGCAAAACTCCTTCCAGCGCTTGGACGACATCAGCAAAACCCAGTTGCTGGCGACCGGTGTCAGCGACAAGCTGAACTATGCGTTCGAGTTTTTGTGCATGTCGCGGATACGCCATCAAATGATCGACCTGCAGGAGGAGCGTGAGCCGGATAACAACATCGAGCCCGAAAACGTGGAAGATAGCGAACGCCATACCCTGAAAGACGCTTTTCAGGTGCTGAGCAATGCCCAGAAGTTTTTGAAGTTCCGCTATCCCGTTCCCACCCAACGGCAGGGGCGCTGATATGCACGGCATACGACCGCGCCAAAAAGTTACTCAGGCCGACTGGGCGAGTTATATGGAAGCCCGCGCTGAGCGAGCTCAAGATGAGATGTTGAAGCGCTTTTTCAACACGCCCATGCCTGATCCTGATACGCCCTTGTCAGAAGTGCCCATGGTGGCGCTGGATATGGAAACCACCGGACTCGATGAGCGACGCCATGCGATCGTCAGCATTGGCGTCGTGCCGTTTACGTTAGGGCGTATATCCATGGCTCAGCGCCGTTACTGGGTCGTGAAGCCGCCCAGACCGCTGGATGAAGCGTCGATTGCTTACCATCACATCACGCATTCTGAAATTGCTGATGCGCCAGACTTGGATAGCGTGCTGGATGAACTGTTAGCGGAGTTGGCAGGGCGGGTAGTGGTGGTTCACTTTCGCAATATTGAGCGGCCCTTTCTTGATGCAGCGGTGAAAGCGCGGCGGGGTGAGGGGGTGCTGTTTCCGATGATTGATACGATGTCATTGGAAGCGCGGTGGCATCGACAAACACTGTGGGCGCGCTTTCGCCGCTGGCTGGGGCGTCCGCCGGTATCGATTCGCCTCAACGCCAGCCGCGAGCGCTACGGCTTACCCGTTTACCAAGGCCACCATGCGCTCATTGATGCTCTTGCCACTGCCGAGCTTTTGCAGGCGCAAATCGCCAATCGCTATAGCCCTGAGACGCCTTTAAAAGCGCTGTGGTGTTAGCGCTCGCACCTTCTTTGCATAATAAAACGGGCAGCCCTTGGGCTGCCCGTTGACGTCTTGCCGAGTTGAAGCTGTTACTTACACTGCTTTGGGTTCGCTCATCAAGCCTTTGATGATGGCGTAGCAGGCCACCAGTAGAATGATGGTGAACGGGAAGCCGGTCGACACGGCCATGGTTTGCAGCGCGGTCAAACCGCCCCCCAGCAGCAGTGCAATGGCAATCGCGCCTTCGATGATCGCCCAGAACACACGCTGCGGTTTCGGTGCATCGACCTTGCCACCTGCGGTAATGGAGTCGATGACCAGCGAGCCAGAATCCGACGAGGTCACGAAGAAGATGATGACTAGCAGAATCGCAATGAACGAGGTGATCTGTGACAGCGGCAGTTGCTCGAGCATGATGAACAGCTGCAAGTCCACGCCTGCGTCGCGCACGGCCTCGATGCCTTGGCTGACGTACTGATCGATGGCGGTGCCACCGAAGGTCGTCATCCACAGTACCGAAACGACAGACGGCACGATCAGCACGGAGATCAGGAACTCACGTACGGTACGGCCGCGGGATACCCGGGCAATGAACATGCCGACGTACGGAGACCATGAGATCCACCATGCCCAGTAGAAGGCCGTCCAGCCTTGGCTAAAGTTCGCGTCTTCACGGCCAAAGGGGTTCGACAGCGCCGGCAGATGAACCACGTAGCTCAATAGGTTCTCGAAAAAGCCGGTCGCGATCAGCAGCGTCGGGCCGACACCGATCACGAAGAACAGCAGCGCGGCAGCCATGGCGATGTTGATTTTCGACAGCAGCTGTACGCCCTTGTCGACACCGGCAACGATCGAGCCAGTCGCTATTATCGTGATACCGATGATGAGCAGAATCATCGTGATATCACTTTCCGGCGCGCCAAACAGATAGGTCAAGCCAGCAGCGGCCTGGGTAGCACCCAGCCCCAGTGACGTGGCCAGACCAAACAGCGTGGCAAACACCGCCAGAATGTCGATCAAGTGGCCCGGCCAACCCCAAACGCGTTCACCCAGTAGCGGGTAGAACACCGAGCGCATGGAGAGCGGCAAGCCTTTGTTGAACGAGAATAGCGCCAATGACAGAGCCACCACGGCATAAATCGCCCACGGATGCAGACCCCAGTGGAAGATCGTTGCCGCCATGCCCAGCGCCGCTGCGCCTGCCGTATCGCCCTCAGCGCCAGCCAGCGGTGCCCAGTCGCCACCATCCAAAGAGGTGCCGAAGTGGGTCAGCGGCTCATTGACGCCAAAGAACATCAGCCCAATGCCCATACCGGCGGCGAACAGCATCGAAAACCAGCCGGCATAGGTAAAGTCCGGCTTGGCATCTGCCCCGCCAATGCGGATTTTACCCAGGGGAGAGACGATCAAACCCAGGCAAAGAATGACGAAGATATTGGCGGCCAAAATGAAGAACCAAGCCAGATTGCCGGTCAGGAAGCCAAAAACGGCGTCGTAGATCGGCGAAATCGTATCTTGCAGTGCCAAGGTGAGTATGACGAACAGCAGCACCACGAGTGACGAAATGGTGAATACCTTGCCGTGTAGGTCAAGGTTGAAGCCCATTGCACTCGTCGTAATGTTGTCTTGGCCGATCACATAATCGGTATCGATCAGGTTAGCCGGGCCATCAGGGGCGGGGATGCCTTCTGATACCGGCTCATCAGCGGGACGCTTAGAGTCAGGATTATCCACGGGAGCCTCTCCATGTCGGACAGAAACCGCCAAACGCACCTGGATGGACCAGCAGTTACCTTCTGGCCAATCACCAATGCGTTAGCAGGCGTGTATTACATCAGTAACAGTAGCAAACGTTGCTTAATCTTTGTTCAACGCGCGGGCACATTAGCACGAAAAAACGTCACATTTACAACGACGACAGAGGGCCGAAGCCCTCTGTCATTTAACGCTCGGGGCAGAGTATGACTAGCCGTTGAGCCACTGCTCGACCACGTCTTGATTCTCTTCTACCCACTGCTTGGCATTTTCGTAGGGGTCGCTGCCATCTTCTTGGTTCATCAGCATCACCTCGCCCATCTGCTCGGGCGTCCACTCGAAGGCATCCAGAATGGCGTAGGCTTCTGGCATGTCTTCTTCCAGACCGCTACGTACGACGGTATGGATCTGCTCGGCACCGCCGTAGACGTTTTCTGGGTCTTCGAGGTATTTCAGATCGAACCGAGCAAACATCCAATGCGGCGTCCAGCCAGTGACGACCACATCTTCTTCGTTTTGGATGGCGCTGGCCAAAGCAGCCGTCATGGTGGCGCCGCTGCCGCTGCGCAGGTTCAGCCCGAGGTCATAGGTATCCACGACCTCTTCGGTGAGTGCCATCAGGCCGGCACCGGGGTCAATACCGATGATCTCGCCGTTGAAGCTGTCGGCGTTGTCGTTCAGATCGGCGATGGAGTCCACGTCGGTGTACTCAGGTACGACCAAGCCGAGTTTGGTGCCATCCAGATTGGGGCCTAAGTCTTCGGTATTGTCACTGACACGCTCCATGTAGTCTGCGTGAGTGGTGGGCAGCCAGGCGGCGACGATGGCATCGGCATCACCCGTGGAGAGGGCTTGGAACATGGCCGCTGCGGACAGCGAGGTCAGTTCCACCTCGAACCCTGCCTGCTCGAGAACCGCAGCAATAACGTTAGTGGAAGCGACTTCAGAGGACCACTCGACATAGGCCAAGTTGACCGTGCCTTGATCTTGGGCGTGGGCCATGCTACCGGCAGCGAGACCTGTGCCAGCGAAGAGGGCTAATGAGGCGAGACGGATGCGGTGATTCAACGTACGAGTTTTCATTCACTTGCTCCCTGTTGTTGGGCAGTGGCGCTCGCCACTGCAGTATAAATAGTGTGTTGTGGTTTAACGTAAATTACCTTTTGGTGCTTTCAGCATGGTCAATCATCACGGAGGGATCAAATGCCATGGCCAACGCAGCGCCAAGATCGGCTATGAGCGGCGCGATTTGCGCAGCGACTGCGTCAGACGATCCAGCAGCATGGCTAGAATGACCACGGCAATCCCGGCTTCGAAGCCATCCCCTGGACGCAAACGCTGAATGGCTCGCCAGACTTCGCTACCCAAACCATCGGCGCCGATCATGGCGGCAATGACCACCATCGACAGTGCCAGCATGATGGTTTGGTTGATGCCCGCCATCACCGTGGGCAGCGACAGCGGCAACTGCACTTTGAACAGTTTTTGGCCTCGCGTGGCACCGTAGGCGTCGGCAGCTTCGATGAGTTCGGTCGGCACTTGGCGGATGCCCAGTGTGGTAAAGCGAATGGCGGGCGGCATGGAGAAGATGACCGTGGCAAAAATCGCCGACACCGAGCCAATGCCGAAAAACGGGATGGCAGGGATCAGGTACACGAACGCGGGCATGGTCTGCATGAAGTCCAGCACGGGCATGATCAGCCGGTAGAGTCGCTCGGAAAGCGCCGCGGCGATGCCTACGGGCAGCGCGATGACCACCGCCACCAGTGTGGCAATCACCACCAGCGTCAGCGTCTCGATCATGGGGTTCCAAAGCCCTAGGTTCCAGATCAAAGCCAGCCCGGCAACCGCACCAATGGCCAGGCGAGTGCTGGCGAGTTTCCAGCACAGCAGTGCAATAATCGCCAGTAGCGCCCACTCGGGCAGCCACATTAGGCCATCGTTGAGGCTGTTGATCCCCGTCTGTGTCACGCGGGAAATGCCGCGGGTAACCACCGAATATTCACTTGTCAGCCACGTCAGGCCGCTTTCGATCCAGCTACCTAAAGGAATGCGTGTTATCTCCATTACTGTTCTCCTGCTCGTGCCAGTTCATCCAGGACTGCGCCTTTCACTACAACGCCCAGCAGGCGTTGCTGCTCATCCACCACGGCAATCGGGTAACTCTTTTCGCTAAACATGGCGAAGAGGTTTTGCAGCGGCTCGTCTGGCGGCACTTTGCGGAAATCTTGAGTCAGATGGCCGGTAATGGTCTCGGCTTTTGCCTCAATGGCGCGGCTGGCAGCGTCCGCTTCCAGCAGGCCTAACAACTGACGGTCACGGTCTGTGACGTAGATGGAGTCAATGCTGTGATCCCGCATCCTATGCAGCGCTGTACGTGGGCCATCGCTGTCGCGTGCGGTGGTGCGTACCGGGCGCATGGCGCTCTCGGCGGTCAGAATGCGCGAGCGGTCCACCCCTTCAATAAAGCGGCGGACGTAGTCATCGGCGGGCTTGGTCAGAATCTCTTCTGGCGTGCCAATTTGTACGACTTCACCATCTTTCAGCAGCACGATGCGGTCGCCGATATTGAGCGCTTCATCGAGGTCGTGGGTGATGAAGACGGTGGTCTTCTGCATTTTGCTTTGCAGCTGCAGTAGCTCTTGCTGCATATCCTTACGGATCAGCGGGTCGAGGGCCGAGAACGCCTCGTCCATTAAGAGCACGCTGGCATCGTTCGCCAGGGCGCGAGCAAGCCCAACGCGTTGCTGCATACCACCTGATAGTTGATTGGGGTAGGCGTCTTCCCAGCCTTCTAAGCCCACCTGCTTCAGCGCGTTATGAGCAATCGACTGGCGCTCCGATTTTTCGACGCCGCGAATTTCCAGGCCGAACTCGGCATTCTGTTGAACTGTGCGATGGGGGAAAAGCGCGAAGTTTTGAAAGACCATCGAGAAATGACGGCGGCGGCACTCCAGCAGCGCTTTTTCACCCAACGTGGGGATGTTCTCTCCGTCGATGATGATCTCGCCTTCGGTAGTATCGATCAGGCGATTCAAACAGCGAATCAGCGTGGATTTACCCGAGCCAGACAGGCCCATGATGACTAGTAGTTCACCTTCGTAGACGTCGAAGGAGATATCGGAAAGGCCGAGGGTTTGGCCGGTTTTTTCGAGAATCTCAGGGCGTTTGAGGCCCTGGTCGCGTAACTCGAGGGCTTTTTTGGGCTGTTTGCCAAAGACCTTGCTCAAGCCGCGTACCTGAATTTTGACAGGGCGTGTCTCGTCCATCAGCGGTGCCTTTTGATTGAATGAGCAGCCTTGTGTCGTTACTCGATGCGCTTACCTGCGGCATTTACGTGCTCCCTGCAAGCAGCGACACAAAACGGTTCATAAGTAGAAGGTTGGGTTATGTTTAATGAATTATTAAAAATTATTATACATAAATGGACGGGATGTGTCACAACGCGCCCGCCAGCCAGGCCATATTACGCCACATGTGCCATTTTGAACCCCCGTCCATGACCCTGTCGTGACAGCGAACGGTGGCTGTGATTTTTCAATAAGCTATTGTTTTTTTTTAAATATAAATGTATTTTTTTAATGTTGGCATGAAGTGTGAATGTACCTTTTTAGAAAAGCTTGGCAAGTGACGCAAGCACGTTAGTCGAAAAAGGAGGCAATCTTTATGGATAAACAAGTGAGCCAATCGCGCAAGCGTCCACGTGTGCTGATACTGTGCATGTTAGCCGCAACCGTCAGCACCTTGGCCCTGGCGGGGTGTGGCAACGGCGAAGATGAAATGCCCCCGGCGCAGCAACCTGACACCATGGAGCAGGATGCGACGACCACGACGGCTCCGGCTACCGGGAACGAGCCTACCATGGCAGACGAGCTGATGAATGAAGACCCAGGCTTGGGCGAAGATCCCGCGGCGACGCAAGAGCCAATGCCGGGTGAGAATACGCAAACGGGCGCTGTCAACGATCCTGAAGAGAATCCTGGTTTCGGTGAAGGCACCGATCCCATGCCCGGTGCTAGCGAGACCACTACCGACGACGTTAACAGTACCGATGATGAAGACGACATGACTAACGGCCAATAGCCGTCAACGCTCCCTACGATGGTAAGCCGGCCCAGCTGTCTGTTCCCTGCGGCTGCTCCACACGGTTTATCATCCTTTCGCCCCCGCGCCCGCGGGGGCTTTTTTTTTTTTGCTGTGCGCCAGGCACGGCGCGTAGCGCCTTGATAGGCGCTGTTCCTGGGGGTGGTGCCTCAGGATGACTTGGGGGTGAAAGTCCCCTGCACGCCCGGTAAGGGGAAGTGCTAGCCGACGGCAAGGGTG